>JBEGPL010000194.1:0-8688 GCA_041181445.1 Pseudomonadota bacterium | reverse complement strand
ATGTCGACGATATTTGCAGTGCGGTGATCGCCAGCTTTGCCGGACCGCCGGGCACTTATAACATTGCCGACGATTTCCCGTGCAGCCAGAACCGGGTGATCGAGGCGGCGTGCGACCTGATCGGCGCGCCATGGCCGGACCTGCAATCACTGGGGGACGCGGCACTGACTCCGCAAGCGCTGGCCTTTTATGCCGAGAACCGCCGCGTCGCGAACGGCCGGGCGAAGCGCATGCTGAAGTGGGTGCCGGCGTACGCTGACTATCGGAGCGGGTTGCGGGCGTGTTTGGGGTGATCACCCCCTCCCCTTCAGGGGAGGGACTTAAGCGGCGCATCCTACCCCCTCCCCTTCAGGCGAGGGGCAGCGAGACTTGGCGCGGCGCAGCCGTGCCTCGTCGCAGCGGGGTGGGGCTTGGCCGCCGACGCGATGCGCCTATCGCACAGCCCCCACCCCAACCCCTCCCCTGAAGGGGAGGGGCTATAAGTCGCCACCACCCTCGCCTAAATAAAATAATCCGCCGCGTGCAGGATCAACCCGACCAGCCCGCCGACCATCGTCCCGTTGATGCGGATATATTGCAGATCCTTGCCCACCGCGCGTTCCAGACGGTCGGTGATCGTGCTCGCATCCCAGCTGCGTACCGTGTCCGACACCAGTTGCAGCGCCTGTTCGCCATAGCTGTTCGCGGCGCCGACCATTGTGCGACGGGCAAAACGGTTGATCGCCTTGTTCATCCGGCCGTCGTCGCCCAGGCTGCCGCCCAATTGGCGCAGCAATTCGCCGATGCGCCCCGCCAGCAAGGTTTCGGGGTCGCGCGCCGCGCGCATCAACGCCGCGCGGCCCTGTTCCCAAAGCCCGTCGAGCCAGCGCGTCACCGCCGGGTCGGCGAGCATTTCGTCGCGCACCCGCGCCACCCGCGCCTGCATTTCGGGGTCGATTTGCAGGTCGAGCGCAACGCGCGCCAGTGCCTCTTCCACCTTCAATCGGAACGGATGATCGGTCTGATACGCCATGTCGCCCAGCAAGTTGCTCAGCCCGGTCACGATCCGTTTGGCAATGGCTTCGTCCAGCCCGGTAAAACGCACAATCCCGTTCGAATTGTCGTGCACCATCTGGTGGATCATGTCTTCGTTTTCGTGGAGCGCGCGCGCGCCCCATTTGACAATGCCGTCGAGCAAGGGTTGGTGCCGTCCGTCCTTCAACGCCGCCGCCAGCATCTGGCCAAGCAGCGGCGCGACGTCGAGTTCGCGAATACGGTCGGCCAGCCCTGCCTTGACCAGCCCGCCCAGACGATCCTGATCGAGCGCGCCGAGCGCATCGGCGATCATCCGCGATGCGCCCATCCGCAGCCGCCCCTCGCCCCCCGTCGGATGCGCCAGAAAACGGCCGATGGCGCCGGCCACGTCGACCCGCCGCATCTTGCGCGCGATCAGCCGGGGGATCAGGAAATTCTTGTACAAAAACGCCGCCATCGTGTCGCCGATGCGGTCCTTGTTGCGCGGCACGATCGCCGTGTGGGGGATGGGGATGCCCATCGGGTGGCGGAACAGCGCGGAGACAGCGAACCAGTCGGCCAGCCCGCCAACCATCGCCGCCTCCGCAAAGGCGCGGACAAAGCCGATTGCGGGGTGAACAGCCTGCCAGTTTTTCGACGCGACAAAGATCAGCGCCATGACCAGCAACAGCCCGGTCGCGACGCGGCGCATCTGCCGCAAATCGGCCAGCCCCATGGCCGACGGATCATAGGCGAGGCGGATTTTGGTGGAGGCTTCGGCGGTCACTCGGCGGGCTGGATTCCGTCCGGCGCGCGGCGGAAACGGCCAAACAGTCGCGGCGGACGCGACGGATGCACGCCGCTTTCGCCGCCGTTCGTCAGCCAGTAACTGAGCCACGGCCCGACGCGCGCCTCGAACCCGATCGCCAGGCTGAACCCGGCGGGCACGATCAGCAATGTCAGCACGGTCGACACGATCAGCCCGCCGATCACGGTGACGCCCATCGGTTGCCGCCATGCCCCGTCCCCCGACAGCGCGAGAGCCGTCGGGACCATCCCCGCGACCATCGCCACCGTCGTCATCACGATTGGCTGAGCGCGCTTGTGCCCGGCTTCCAGAATCGCTTCCATCTTGGGCACGCCGCGTTCGATTTCCTCCAACGCGAAATCGACCACGAGAATCGAGTTTTTGGCGACAATGCCGAGCAGCATCAGCATGCCGATCATCACCGGCATCGAAACCGGCATCCCCGCAATCATCAGCGCAATCCCGGCGCCCAGCGGCGCGAGCAACAGCGACCCCATGTTGACGAACGGCGGCATGACGCGGCGATAGAGCAGCAGCAGGACGGCAAAGACCAGGAATACGCCCGCGACCACGGCAATTTTGAAATTGTCGATCAACTCGGTCTGCATCCGGCCTTGCCCGGTGTTCAACCGCGACACGCCCTGCGGCAGCGCCTTCATCAACGGCAGGCCGTTGATCTTTTCATTCGCTTCGCTTGCAACGACACCTTCGGCCAGGTCGGTGCCAACGCTGATCCGGCGGTTCAAATTGGTCCGCTGGATCGTCGTTGGCCCCGCGCCAAAGCTGATCTCGGCGACCGACTTCAGCGGCACCGAAGCCCCGCTCGACGTCGGCACCGGCAGGTTCTCTATCGTCGCCAGGCTGCGCCGTGAATCTTCGCTCAATGTCACGCGGATCGGCACCTGCCGGTCGGACAGCGAGAATTTGGGGCTGTTCTGATCGATGTCGCCGATGGTCGCGATGCGGATTGTCTGGCTGAGCGCCGACGTGGTGACACCCAGACTGGCGGCCAGATCCTTGCGCGGCTTGATCACGATTTCGGGGCGCTGCAACTCGCCGTTGACACGCGGCGCGACCAATTGCGGCATCTTGCGCATTTCGTCGACCAGCTTGTTCGCGGTCTTGCTCAGGGTTTCGGGATTGTCGCCCGCCAGCGTGACCTGAATATCGCGGCCCGAACTTGGCGGGCCGCCATTGTCCTGCGCCCGGAAATAAACGCGGGCGTCGGGCACATCGCTCAACGCCTGGCTCCATTTCTCTTCGAATTTCAGGCTGGACATGGGGCGGTCTTCGCGCAGCGTCATATAGAGCCCGGCGCTGCCGGTGTTGATTTCGGCAAAGGCGGCCTCGACGACTTCGGTGTCCGACATCAGCATCGTCTGAACCTTTTCGGCCACCGCCCGCGTTTGCGCCAGCGTGGTGCCGGGGACCATTTCGATGCGGACTTGCGAATAATCCGAATCAATGTCGGGAATGAAGGTAAAGCCGAACTGGGTCGCGAAAATCACCACGGTGAGGACGAGCGAGAACAGCCCGGCGAGCATGGTTTTCCAACGGTTTTCCAGCGTCCATTTCAGCATGTCCATATATTTGAACATCCACGCGCTCGACGCGTGCGCCGCCTCGCCATGCGCTTTGAGGAAATAGGCCGCGACCATCGGCGTGATCAACCGCGCGACGGCCAGGCTGAACAGCACGGCGGTGACGACGGTCAGGCCGAAATTCTTGAAAAACTGACCCGAAATGCCGGGCATCAACCCGACCGGCAGGAACACCGCGACAATCGCCATCGTCGTCGCCAGCACGGCGAGGCCGATTTCATCGGCCGCGTCCATCGACGCCTGATAGGCCGACTTGCCCATGCGCATGTGGCGCACGATATTCTCAATCTCCACGATCGCGTCGTCGACCAGCACGCCCGCGACCAGCCCGAGCGCGAGCAGACTGATCTGATTCAAGCTGAACCCCAGCAGGCTCATTACCCAGAATGTCGGGATCGCCGACAACGGGATGGCAATCGCCGAAATGATCGTCGCGCGCCAGTCGCGCAGGAACAGGAACACGACGATAACCGCCAGAATCGCGCCCTCGATCATCGCCGCCATCGACGACGTATATTGTTCGCGCGAATATTGGACCGTCGAAAACAGCGGCCGGAACGTCACCTTGGGGTTTTCCGCCTCCATCATGCGCAATTCGGTCATCGCCAGATCATAAACCTTGACGTCCGATTCGCCCTTGGCACGGGTGATGTTGAAACTGAGCACCTGTTTGCCGTCCATCGTCGAAAGCGAACGCTGTTCGGCATATAAATCGCGGACCGTGGCGACGTCGGACAGTTTGATCGTGCGGCCGCCGCCCGTCGAAATCTGCGTTTCGCCGAGTTCGAATGCATTTTTGGCATTGCCGACCACGCGGATCGACTGTTCGGCTCCGGCAATCTGGGTGCGCCCGCCCGCGGCATTGACGTTGTTCTGTCGCAACTGGCCGTTCACCTGGGCCGCAGTGATGGCAAAGGCCTGTAATTTCGCCGGGTCCAATATGACCCGGATTTCGCGCGTCACGCCGCCGCCACGGTCGACGCCGCCCATGCCGTCGATCGCGCGAAGCCGTTTGTTGACCGAATTGTCGACATACCAGCTGAGTTCCTCCAGCGTCATGTCGGTCGCTTCGGCGGCGATATAGGCAATCGGGTTGTTGGCGGTGTCTTCGCGGAAAACCTGCGGCTCCAAAATACCTTCGGGCAGGTCGGAACGGACGTTCGACACCGCGTCGCGCACATCGTTGACGGCGCGGTCGATGGGGGTGCCGATCTTGAAGAACATCACGATCGTCGCCGAACCTTCGCGCACGCTGCTGGTAATCTCGTCGATGCCGTTGATGCTGCGCACCGCCGCTTCGACCTTTTGCGCGACCTGTGTTTCCAATTCGGTCGGCGCGGCACCCGGCTGAACAATCGACACGATTGCGACCGGAAAGTCGATGTCGGGATCGGCGCTGATCGGCATTTTGTTGAACGCCATGATCCCGGCGATGGACAGCGCGAGGAACAGCACCAGCGGCGGAATGGGGTTTTTGATCGACCATGCGGAAATGTTACGGAACGTCATCGACTTTGGTCCTTGCGGTCACATATCTGCCGAAAGCTTAATTGGCGGCCTTGGTCAGCGTCGGCTTGACCTTTTCACCCGGGTTCAGGAACCCGCCCGCCGACAGCACGACGCGTTCCTGACCGGTCAGGCCCGACATGATACCGACGCCGGTGTCCGACACCGAACCGAGCTCAACGTCGCGCCGTTCGATCTTGTCGCCCGCCCCCACGACAAAGACAAAGCTGCCATTTTCGTCGTTCTGGATCGCCGATTCGGGCAGCATGGGCGCCAGCGCCGACCCGCGCACAATTTTCGCCGTGGCAAAGCCGCCCGGGCGCAGTGCACGGTTGTAACCGGTGGCGATGCGCACCGTGCCCTGCCGCGTCTGCGGGTCGATCACCGGCGACACCTGCCACACCGAACCGGCGATGTTCAGCGCCGTGCCGACGGGGTTCACGCTGGCGCGGACGCCGGTGGATATGGTCTGCATGTCGGCTTCGGACACGCGGGCGAGCAATTCCATCTCGCCGCCGCGCGCCAGCCGGAACAGCACGCCGCTGCCCGCGCCGACAATCTGGCCGGGTTCGACGCCGCGCGTGAGCACAAGACCCGCCGCCGGCGCTCGAATGTCGAGCCGTCCGGTGCGCGCCTGTGCCTCACCCAGTTGCGCCTGGGCAACGCGGACGCGGGCGGCGGCGCTGTCGCGCGTTGCGGTCTTGCGGTCCATGTCGGCCTTTGAAATGAAGCCGCGTTCGATCAGCGATTTGGCGCGGTCGAGTTCGGCCTGGGCCAGATTGGCATCGGCCTGCGACACGCGGATTTGTGCGGCGAGCGCATTCAGCTGCTGCGACTGGACAGCGCGGTCGACAACCGCGAGCGTCTGGCCCGCGCCGACCCACTGGCCGGGTTCGACCAGCACGCGCAGCACCTGGCCGCCCTCGCCCGCGACGCCGACGGGCATTTCGCGCCGCGCGCCGATGGTGCCGGTCGCGGTCACGACATTGTCAATCTGGATACGGCCGGGGATGACCACCGAAACGCTGGGTTCGCTGCCCGTTGTCGCGGGCGCCCCCGCCTTTGTCGGCGCGGTGGCCGTCGTCGCCGGTTCGGCGTTGTCGCCGCCCGAAAAGCTGTACCACACGCCCGCCATGACGATGGCGATCAGGATGAGCGCGCCGATGATCATCGGGCGGTTGCTCTTACGCTCGCCGCCGACCGCATAATCAGTCCGCTCGCTTGTCGCCATGTCCATCGTGCCAACTTTCCGCTCGTAATTCATAACCTTGATCCCTGTTACAGGCCGATTGGCCCGGCAAACGGTCGGGCACAATCGCCGTTCCGCCAGCCATGGACGCCCACCGGCCCCTCCGCCGGTCTCGCCTTTATCCCGCACCCCCAATGCAGGTGTATTATTAGAATATATCACCAGAGGCAAGCGAAGACAAGATAGCCCCGCCTGCATGTCCACGATCACGGCATTTTCCGCGTCGACCCGATTTGGCGACCGCTTAGAGTTTTTCGGCGCCGCTCGCCACTATTTTCGACGAGTTGCACAATGCAATCGACGACCGTGGCTTGACCGCCTGACGAACCAAAAAAGGGACGGCGCACCCGCAGGCCCGCCGCCCCATTTTGAAACCATTCGCCCGGCGGCAAATGCGGGCTTCAGCGCACGCTGCCGCGCTTCACCAGGTTGACGATGCCCAGCAGGACGACCGCGCCGCCGAACGCCGCAAGCAATGTCATCGGGTCAAACGCATTGTCGCGCAGCCGTCCGCCGCCAATCCCGACAAAGCCGAACAGGAACCGGCCGAGTATCGAGCCGACGCAGCCGACGATGATGTTCAGGAAAATGCCCTGCTGGGCATTGGTTTTCATGACAATGCTGGCCAGCCAGCCGATAATTCCGCCCATGATGAGCGCGATGATGAAATCCAACATGTTTTTACTCCCTCCAACGGGGTCCTTGCGACCAACGCGCATTCATGTGCGCACAGCCCAGCGACCAGACCCAGATCGCGGCCCGAGGCATATCATAAGCGATCAATTGCAAAAGGCGACAGGGGATTGCAGCGCGGGCGCAACGCGCAAAAAATGATCCGGCCGCTACAGAGAGAGCCACGGCGGCCGGATCAGGAAGAGGCAGATCTTGTCGATCCGCCCCCGGGTCGCAGGGCCATTTATGGCCGATATGGATGAAGAGTCTGTGACAGAACGCACAAATTGCGAAAAAATAGTCGGGACGACGATTTGGCTGAGACGTCGGGCAAAGCGCGCGGCGCGGAAACGTCGAAAAGGATTGACCTTCGCCATGATGTCACCACAACCAGCGCATCGGCCAAGCAGGGGCGCGGGGACAGATGACAAGCCGTGACGATGCCAATCGCCTGAATTGGCCGCGCTGGCAACAGATGCTGCTGATCGCGCTGCTGGTGCTGTTGATCGGCAACCGCATGATATCGATGATTGATATGGCCGCCTATCGCGGTGGACTGCTTGGCGAAATCGCTTTGAATGCCGGCCGCGCGATCCCCGATCCGAAAGCGCCAGCGGGATTTGGGAAAATGGTCGAAGTCGATCCCAATGGTCCTGTTGCCAAAGCCGGGATCCGCAATGGCGATTTTGTGCGCACCCACCTCCCTTACTATTTTGCCATTCGGCCCAAGGTGGGCGACAGGATCAGCTACACGCTCGATCGCGGCGGTGTTCGATCAGAGCATCAAATCATGGTCGAGGCCCTGCCTGTTGGCCATGAGCAGGCACGGAGCAATGACTTGCTTCTGGCAAATATACTTGCCGTGTTCATCTCGATTCTGGTCGGTTGCTTCATCTTGTGGCGGGGCTGGGGCAACACGGCGGCGATGTTGCTTGGCGTGGCGTTGGTGGCGATAGGTCGTGGCGGGTCAAATCAGCCGCCTTGGGCAACCGATCTCGGGCTGGCGCTGCCGACGTTTTGGCTGCTGGTTGTTTTCAATGCGTTTGTGGCGTTGTTCATTCCTTTTGCGATGCGAATGTTCGAACAGCAGGCAGGTCGTCTGCCACGATGGCATTGGCGACTGTTCAAACTCTGGTTCGCCTGGTGCCTCGTCAGCCTAAGCCTTTACAGCTGGGATCGATTCTGGCTGACCACCAACTACATAAGTTGGGCTGGCGGTGTTTTGTATATGCCATCGGTGCTGTCGATCTGCATTGCGGTCGCCATCGCTTATCTGGTCGCAGCATGGCGCAAGGGTTCACCGGCCGAGCGCAATCGTATGACGCTGATTATCTTTGCTTTATCCGCCTATTTGTTCGCCACCGTGTTGGGTTTGTGGAATTCGATGCAGACCGGGACGATCGTTGGCGGCGAAAGCAGCGCTACGCTGATCTATTTCAACGCGCTGCTGCTCGGCGTCATCGCCCCCGGCCTGCTCGCCTATGCGGTGCTGCGGCACAAGTTGTTCGATCTGGGCTTTGCAATCAACCGCACGCTGGTGTTCGGCGCGATCGGGGTGTTGCTGCTGGTCAGCTTTGCGCTGATCGAATGGGCGATCAAGCAGGCGATCCCCAAGGTCTGGTATGGCGGCAGCGTCTATATCAGCGCGGGGATCGCGGTCGGGCTGTATCTGACCTTCAACCGCATCCACCATAGGGTCGAACATGCCATCGAGCGCCTGTTCTTCCACAAATGGCAGGTCAACGAAGCGACGCTGAAACGCTTTGTCGCAGCGGCGGCGCACGTCGAGAAGCCCGAGGCGCTGGCCGCGAACTTCGTGGCGGAATTGACGCGCTTTACCGGCGGCGCGGCGGTGTCGC
>JBEGPL010000193.1:0-3185 GCA_041181445.1 Pseudomonadota bacterium | reverse complement strand
GAACCCGGTTGAAAAACATCCCGGATTGGTTACGCGGCGGGCCGCGACGATGTCGGCGCGCTGTGCCGCCGACAGCTCGGGAAAGCCGTAAGTCCAGCCCGGCGAGACGCGATGCGCACTCGACGCGTCGATCATCCGCACCGCCGGATTTGTGACCATCGCGGCGGCGTCGCGCGCGGCATCATCGGGCAGGCACAGGATAACGAAATCGGCGCTGTTCAGCGCCTCGGCCCGGCGCGCGGCATCCTTGCGGTCGGCGTCGTCCAGCGCCAACAGGGTGAATTCGCCGCGCCCCGCCATCCGGTCCGCGATTTCCAGCCCGGTGGTCCCGGCGCCGCCGTCGATGAAAAGCGTGTGCACCATGGCTCAGCGCAGCCGCTTGCGCGCGACCACCGGCGTGTCGAAACCCTTGGCGGCGATCCGCGCGGCGATGTCGGCCAGCGGTTCGTTCACCACCTTGGCCCAATGGCGGCTGGCGTGCCAGACCGTTTCCGCGTCGGCCATGATGCCGACATGGTCAGGAAAAAAGACGATGTCGCTGCGCGCCAGTTCGTCGCCCGACGCCAGATCGACGGCCAGCGCGTCGATTTGCAGGTCGACAAAGCGGGGCAGGTCGACGCCCACCGAAGCGGCGCACAGCTGAACAAGCGCCGCATCATCGACGCCATCGGTGGTGCGCCCGCCCATGGCATGCGGCACGCCATCAAAATGCGCGGCCAGCGCCGCAGCGTCCGATCCTTCGGCATCGGCGGCGGTCAGGTCGGATGCGGCAACATATCCGGCCGCCGTTTGCACCCAATCGCCTGCCACACTGCCCATCAACTGGGCGTGGGCGGGCAGGGCCAGGACGAGAGCGGATTCATTGGACGGGGCATAGCGCAGCGCCGCGCCGCCGCTGGCCACGCGGTGGGTTGGTGCAATCGGGTTGCCCAGCGTGCTGGCGCGCACATAACCGACAACATGGTCCGCAGCCGCATATCCCCACGCCCAGTCGCCGGTGACGTCGAGCAGAGCAAAGCCCTCGCCATAAAGCAATGTGCTGACCGCGTCGGCGTCGGTGCTGTTGCGGTGGCGGATGGGTGTCGACGCCGCGGTGCAGGCGCGCATCATGGGCGCGGCATAATGCGGCGCAAAATATTGCCCGGCGACCGCGATGTCGGCCAGATCGTGCCGGATGGCGACAATGCGTGCGTCGAAAACATGCGAAACACCGGTCAGGCCGAACGTGCTGCGGTCGCCGAACCGCGTCGGTTGCCCGACATGGATCGCGCCAGCGCTGCCCCCCTGTAATCCGTCCGCCAATATCTTATCCCTTACGCGACAATTGTGCGCCCTTAGAGCCGCCGCCCGCGTGATTCAAGTTATCCGCGCCCATAACGCTGGCGCAGCATCAGCCAAGCGGCGCGCAGGCCCAGCGCATCGCCGCCCTTGGGCCGCCCCGGTTTGGCCGACGGGCGCCATGCAAATGTGTCGAAATGCGCCCATTCGGTGTCCGTGGGGACAAAGGCCTGCAGGAACAGCGCGGCGGTGATCGCCCCGGCAAAGCCCCCCGCCGCGCTGTTGTTCATGTCGGCAATGTCGGACTTCAGCATGTCATTATAGGCAGACCACAGCGGCATCCGCCACAGCGGGTCATCGCGATCCTTGCCCGCGTCGATCAGCGCGTCGGCCAGCGCGTCATGGCTGGTGAACAGCGCGGGCAGGTCGGGACCCAGCGCCACGCGCGCCGCCCCGGTCAGCGTCGCGAAGTCCAGGATCAGTTCGGGATTATCCTCAACCGCTTTGGTCAGCGCGTCGGCGAGCACCAACCGCCCCTCGGCATCGGTGTTGCCAATTTCAACCGTCGTGCCCTTGCGGCTTTTCAGCACGTCGCCGGGGCGAAAGGCATTGCCCGCAATCGCATTTTCGACCGCCGGGACCAGACAATGGAGCCGCACCGGCAAGCCGGCGGCCATCACCAGTTCGGCAAGCGCCAGCGCGTGCGCGGCGCCGCCCATGTCTTTTTTCATCAGCAGCATGCCCGCTGCCGGTTTGATGTCCAGACCGCCCGAATCGAAACAGACGCCTTTGCCGATGATCGCGACGCGCGGATGGTCGGCCTTGCCCCACTGGATTTCGATCAGCCGTGGGGACTTGTCCTTCGCCGCCGCGCGGCCCACCGCATGGATCATCGGATATCCGCTTTCCAGCGCATCGCCCTTTGTCACGGTCAGCACCGCCCCGTGCGCCTTGGCCATCCGCGCGGCTTCGGCTTCCAGCGCCGCCGGATCCATGTCTTCGGCCGGGGTGTTGACCTGGTCGCGGACCAGCGCGACGGCGCGCATTTCGGCAACAACAGGGGCAATGGCCCCGACGTCGGACGTCAACAGCACGCGGGGTCCGCGCGCTTCGGGGTTGCTGCGATACCGGTCGAACCGATATTGCGCCGACAGCCAGCCGAACAGCGCCGCGCCCGGCTCGCCATCGGCCAGCCGGTAATTGCCCTCTGGCAGGACTTCGGCGAGCTTCGCCAGACCCCAGCTCGACAAGACAGTCCCGCTGCCCAAACCGGTGACGACCGACCAGCCGTCGGCATCGTCGCCGGGGATGATGGCATAGGCAAAGGGCTTGGGCTTGTAATGCACCGCCGCCAACGCCGCGCGCGCACGCGCGGGCTGCGCATTCAGCCAGGCGTCGTAATTGCCCTCATGCACCAGATGGATGGCGCGGGCGTCCTGCCCCCGGTCGGGCTGGATCAGCGTTGAATAATCGGTCATGTGGCTGCTCTAGCCGCGCAAATGGCGCGGGCAAAGCCCTTCATGCGGCGGGTTCGAGCGTCGCTGCCTTTTTGCGCGCGCGCGGCTTTGGGGCAACACGCGCGCCGCCGCTGGCGTTGGAAAATGCCAGCATGCCGTCGGCCACCGGTTCCTGCAACATGATCGGCTTGTCGACCAGATAGCTCTGGTTGAGCCGCCACGGCGCACGCACGCCGCTGCGCGGCAGTTCGTCGAGCGAACGCAGCAAATAGCCCGATTTCAGGTTGAAGGTTGCAGCCTCATCGCTGCGGTCTTCATCGGCGATCTTGGGTGTCGCCACGGCCCAGCCATTATGGTCCATATGGGTCAGCAGGCGGCAGACATAATGGCCGACAAGATCGGTCTTGAGCGTCCAGCCGGTCGCGGGATAGCCGAACACCGTCGCCATGT
>JBEGPL010000192.1:0-4448 GCA_041181445.1 Pseudomonadota bacterium | reverse complement strand
TACGGCGCGCCGAGCTGCACCTGCGGATCGCCAGCATCTGCACGCGCGGCGACCGGCGCGGCCGCCGTTGACGCCGAGGCGAGCCCTCCGCTGTCGCTACGCCCATCAAAGCTGCCACATGCACTGCTTGTGATCACCGCAAGAGTGGCAAGCAATATTTTGTTTTTATTGTTTAACTTCATCAGCCAGCAACCCCACCGATAGCGCATAGAAGTTCGAGCAATTATAATCGAGAATCGCGCGGTAATTCCCGGTTAGCAGATAAGCCGTGTTATTCGGACCGTCTGGTTCGAGCAAGGTCGCCTGCACCGAATCGGCGGGCCAAGCGCCCTTTGCCGGCACGATGCCCAGTGTCCGCCATTCGCGCATCGATTTCCATTGGCTGTGGCGCGCAAAAACGCGGGCACAGCGTGCCGGTTCGACCCGCGAGCGAATCGCGTTGCGATCCAGTGCAGCGGGAACCGAAACGGCGATGCCCCATGGTTGCCCCTTGCGCCACCCCGCCTGGCGCAGATAATTTGCGATCGAGGCCAGCGCATCGGCTTCGCTCGACCAGATGTTGGCGCGGCCGTCGCCATCGGCATCGCGCGCCAGCCGCAGATAGACTGAGGGAAGGAATTGGGGATAGCCGAACGCTCCGGCCCAACTGCCTTTCAGCACGTCACGCGGGACTCCGCGTTCGACCATGACCAGCGTCGCCAGATATTCATCTTCGAACAAGGTCCGCCGCCGCCCTTCATAGGCCAGCGTTGCCAGCGCGCGCGGCAAATCGAAATCGCCCGTCACGCGGCCATAATTGGTTTCGTGGCCGTAAATTGCGACCATGACGTTTTCGGGAACGCCGGTCTCTTCCTCGGCGCGCAGCAATAATGGGCGGAGTCGGGCGTAAGTGGCGCGTCCGCCCGCAATCCGCGCTGCGTCGACATGACGGGCGCGATAAGGGGCAAACGGGGAAATCGGCTGGTCTGGTTTCGGCAGCGTGCCCAAATTGTCACGGTCGAGCGCAATGACGCGCGGATTATAGCTTATGCTGGCCGACACACGATCAAAGGTCGACCGGCTGACACCGCGTGCCGCCGCTTTTGGCCACAGCGATTCGACATAGTTTGCGAAAGCCTGCGGGTCGGCGGCCAGCGCGGGTGCCGACGCGGTTGGCACGCCGCCGCCAATGCCGATCAACGCCGCAGCCCAAGTTAGCAGATATTTCTGGCGCGATTGCCTGTCCTTAACCATGCCCCACCATGATCGTTTCCGCGCCGAAATGCCAGTGAAAGCGCGACAAACCGAGTCACTATCGGGGCCGGTTGAGTCCGATCGGCAGTTAGCGCCGCCATTTAGTCCACAAATGGCGGACCAACATCCAGAACGGCATGCGCAGCAGGTGCGAACGGACGTAGAAGGCAAAACCGAGCAGCTTGCCGGTTTCCCGCCCCACATCGTCGCGCGCGGTGAGCCGACGCAGGAAAAGATGGTCGGCAATTGTGAGCCGCGGGGCGGGTAAAGCAACGGTGTAAAGGCGCGCTGACAGGCGAATTGCGCGCGCGGTTTCACGTTCCAGCCCATGCTGGCGCGCGGCAACCATCAAGGCGCGTGCATCGCCATCCTGGGCCAGATAATCGCGATAGAGGCCGTGAAAATCATAAAGATTGCGCAGTCCGCCCTGCATGTCGCCGTCGGCCATGCAATGCGCCGCGCAATGGATCAGTCGATCAGCGGGCGCCAGCATGAGTTGGCCGGCGGCCGCCGCCACGGCATGGGTCAGCATCGAAGCCGCGTCCGTGCGGGCGCGGTGGGTCCGCGGCAGAATGTCGTGGTGGACATCGATCATCCGGTCGCGATCCTTGTGGATCAGCGGCGGCAGTTCATGCATCCATGTCCGGTAATAATGGTCGTCATAGGCATCCGCCTTGACCCATTCCCACCCGGCCGCGATCAACGCCGCTTCCGTCCGGTCCAAGTCGGCTTCCGCCACCAAAATGTCGAGATCGCCAATCTGCCGCCCGTCGGCGATGGCAAGGTTGGCGGCGGCATAGGCCGCACCCTTCATCAGCACGAAGCGCACACCGGCGGGTTCGAGCGCGCGGCGCGCCATGTCTGCCTCCCACATCGCCAGCCGCCGCGCCTGCACATTGGCGGCGCGCTGGTCGGTCAGCAGCGCGCGCGCGCCTTCGTGTGCAGCGCCGTCATGGGCGATTTCGGCAACTGTGCCCATCAACGCCTCAGCCTTGGCGACCGCAAACAGCGATGGCCACTGATCGGGTGTGACGTCTTGGGCAGCGGCGCGCCCCGCCAACAGGTCGATGAGCAGGTGCACCGCGCTCATGCCGATGTCTCGTCGAACAATTGCCGGACCAGCGACTGACCGGCCGTGCCGTCGGGATATGTGATTTCAAACGCCGGTACATCCGCCGCCAATCGGGTGAGCGCGTCAAACCCTGCCTCACCCAATGCGACATAATTGGTCGACGCATCGGTCAAACGCACAAAGGTCTCGGCGGGCAGCATCGGGCGGATGCTGGCGGCGCTGCCGAACAGCGGAAAGATGATCAGTGCGGCGCGTGCGGGGGCCGCCATGCGCGCGATGGCGTCCTGCCTTGGCACCATGTGGCGAATATCGCCCTTTGGCGTGGCGGCGATCAACGGGCCGAAGCGCGCGGCATCCACCCGTGACGTCATGGCAGCAATTGACGCATTTTTCAGGCTGACCGGGCGCGGAAAGGCGATGCAATCGGGTGTATCGAGCCCGACCAGCGCAAATTCGTCGCCCATCAGCCGCCAATCACCCTCGCCCAACATCGCCGCAAGAGTCGACTTGCCCGACCCCGATGTGCCTGACAGGATGACGGCGCGGCCATCGCGTTCGACGCTGGCCGCGTGGAGCAACACATGGCGGCGCCACCCCAGCGCCATTTGCAGGTTCATCCCCATTTCAGCGGCAAGCAGCGCCATTGACAGCGGCAGTGGCAGGGCATCAGCGATCATATGGTCGCCGCGGATATGAACCGACGGGCGAATGAAACGCCGCCAGGGGCGCGCAGCTTCCAGCCGGACGGTGAAATCGGCATAGCCATCGGTCACGGGTGGATAATCGGCGTACAGCGCGTCGAGCGCGCGCAGCGGCGATTCCCAATCGCTGACGATACGAAAACGCGCCGGGCCAACGCCGATCAGCCGCTGATGCATCAGCGCACTTCGACCAGGCCGAGCGCCGTAAGTTCGCCCAGCCGCGCGGCCAGTTGTTCGGCCAGCGGCGCTTCGTCCCTGGCAATATCGAACGCGTCGGCCAATCGCTGCGTCAATGCGGACACCGTCCCCGACCAATCGGTCATCAACGCCAGGATTTCGGGCATCGGGCTTGCCAAGATATGCGTCATCCCCGATTGCCGGTCGAATACGACCGACAAGGCGTCAAGCGGGCGTACGACGAGCCGGTCAGACACTGGCCCGGTCAGCATTCCAGCGGTCGCGGTCGTCAGCGTCAACCGAGGGCCTCCGCTGCGCTGCGGATCTTTTCCAGCAACAGTGATAACGTGCGCTCCTCGCCCGTATCGAGCGCCGCGATCAGGCGCGTTTCCATCGCCTTTGCCGCTGGAACAATTGTTTCATACAGCGACGCCCCCGCAGCCGACAGGCACAGATGGTGGGACCGGCCATCCTCGGCATGTGCGGTGCGTTCGATTAGCGCACGGTCGGCCAAGGCTTTTGCCGCCCGGTTCACCGTCACCTTGTCCATCTGGGTCCGCGACACCAGTTCGCGCTGGGTATGCGGCACGCCCTGCCCCAGCACCGCCATCAGCCGCCATTCGGGAATTTTGAGCCCGAACCGGCTACGATAATCGCGCGCGATCAACTCGCTGACCGCGTTCGACGTGATCGACAGTTGATAGGGCAAAAATTCGGCGAGCTTGAGCGGCTTTGCAGTCATGGTCCTTCCCCTAAAGCGCAAAAGTCAGCGAAAATCCAGCCGCAAGCCCAGCCATATTGTGCGCGGCTGTGCCCGTTCGACGATCCCGCCGCTGGAAATCGACGCTGGAACCAGCGCATCGAACAGATTTTCGCCGCGCAGATCGACAAACAGGCCTTCGCGCAGACGCAGATGAACAGCGGCGTCGGCGGTCACGGCATCGGCGAGGCGGAGCAGGCCAAGGTCATCCTCATTCTGTGCGCCCGCGTAGCGAACGGTCACCTCGCCGCTGATGGGAAAGGCGTCGGCATTGTCATAGCGCAGTGTCGCAGACGCGATGTGGCGCGCGATTTGCGCCGGGACTTTGCCGTTCAGCGCGGCGGCGGTGCCCGAAGCGCGCACTGTGGCATCGGTATATGCGTATCGCGCGCGCATGGCGACCGCGCCGAGGTAGACGTCAATCGCGGCCTCAATCCCTTTGGCGGCAATCGCGTCGACATTCTGCCGCTGGGCGTAGCGCCCGCCTGCCGCAACAAAACCGACG
>JBEGPL010000191.1:0-5359 GCA_041181445.1 Pseudomonadota bacterium | reverse complement strand
GCCAGCCGGTCGGCCAGTTGCGCCACAAACGCCCCCGGATCGGCGACATGTTCGACGACCTCCATCGACGTCACCAGGTCGAACCGCGCAGGCGGCAGCGCGGCGAGTTCGCCAGCATGATAGGCGATGGACAGCCCCTGCCCCGCCGCATGATCACGCGCCGCCGCGATATTCTCCGGCGCCGCATCGATCCCGGTCACCGCCGCGCCCAACCGCGCCAGCGGCTCGCTGAGCAACCCTGCGCCGCAGCCGACATCCAGCGCCGCCTTGCCGACAAGCGGATGCCGCGCCCGTTCGTCGCCGTCCCAGTGCGCGTCGGTCATCGCACGGATGTAGCGCATCCGCACCGGGTTCAGCCGGTGGAGCATGGCGGATGACCCGTGCGGGTCCCACCAATCGGCGGCCAATGCGCCAAAATGCGCCGCTTCCTGCGGTTTGATCGTCGCGGTCATGCTTGCCTTTGCCATGGCACCTGCTTAACAGGACCGCGCGCCGGGGGGAAGGAGTCCCGCGCGGTGAAACAGGGGTATGCGGTGGCGCGGATCGTGATGAAATTTGGCGGCACGTCGATGGCCGGTACCGAACGGATCCGCACCGTCGCGCGCATCGTCGCGCGCGAGGTTGCCGCCGGCAACGAAGTCGCCGTCGTCGTGTCCGCGATGGCGGGCGAGACCGACCGGCTGGTCAATTTCTGCCGCGAAGCCAACCCGCGCTATGACCCCGCCGAATATGACGTCGTCGTCGCCAGCGGCGAGCAAGTGACAGCGGGCTTGCTCGCGCTCACGCTGCAAGCACTCGGCGTCCCCGCGCGCAGCTGGCTCGGCTGGCAGTTGCCGATCCATGCCGAAGAAGCGCACGCCCGCGCGCGCGTCACCGACATCGAAACCGCCGCGCTGACCGCTGCGATGGCGCGCGGCGAGGTCGCGGTGATCCCCGGCTTTCAGGGGATGATGGACAGCGGGCGGATCGCCACACTCGGCCGCGGCGGATCCGACACGTCGGCGGTCGCGGTGGCAGCGGCGGTCAAGGCTGACCGCTGCGACATCTATACCGACGTCGACGGCGTGTACACCACCGACCCGCGCATCGTGGCCCGCGCGCGCAAGCTCGACTATGTGACCTATGAAGAAATGCTGGAGCTTGCCAGCGTCGGCGCCAAGGTGCTGCAAACCCGATCGGTCGGGCTGGCGATGAAAATGGGCGTGCGCGTCCAGGTGTTGTCGAGTTTTGTCGGCGAAGATGCCGTCCCGTCACGCGGCACAATGATTGTCAGCGACGCGGAAATTGAGGAAGTGCAAATGGAACGCCAACTGATCACCGGAATCGCGCACGACAAGAATGAGGCAAAAATCATCCTGACCCGCGTGCCCGACCGGCCCGGCGCGGTTGCCAACATCTTTGGCCCGCTCGCCGCCGCCCAGATCAACGTCGACATGATCATCCAGAATGTCGGGCGCGACAAGGGTGAGACAGATGTCACCTTTACCGTGCCGCAAGCCGACCTGGCCCGCAGCCTCGACCTGCTCGAAGCCGCAAAGGAAAAGATCGGTTTCAACCGCATCATTTCCGACGACAAGGTCGCCAAAATCTCGGTCGTCGGCGTCGGCATGAAAAGCCATGCGGGTGTCGCCAGCACCATGTTCCGCGCAATGGCCGATCGCGGCATCAACATCCAGGCAATTTCGACCAGCGAAATCAAGGTCAGCGTGCTGATCGACGAAGACGAAACCGAACTCGCGGTGCGCATCCTGCACACCGCATATGGCCTCGATGCCGAGGTTGCGGGATAAGGCCGACGCTAAACAATGGCGCGCGTCTGACGTAAATCGACGCGGGAACGGGAACGACGCATCACGCCCATCGTGATGAACGCATCGTTTACTACAGGTCCAAACCGAATGTTGTTGCCCGGGTGCAATATGGCATCGGGTGGAACATGCCCGCACCCCCCGCGCCGCGATGCGCCTGTCGATGCTGCCGCTGGCCGCCGCTGCTTTTGCCGCGACGCCCGCCGCCGCCAGCGATGGCGGGTCGGCCAGTCCGGCGGTTTTCGCGCTCGCGCTGACCCCGGCGGCGGCGCTGACAACACATGCCAAAGCGTCACCCTCGACGCAGGCGAACAAGGCGATCAAGGCGGGGATGCGGCTGGGCGCGCTGCCATGCGCGGCGACCGTGCCGTCCTTTGCCACGCCGCAGGCCGCGACGAGCAAGGCGTCGTTTATCCTGAAGGGCGCGCCGAGCAAGCTGGAACAGATGAAGCTGGCGCAGGCCGGGATCGCGGTCACCGCCCCCGCCCCGGCATCGACGCTGACCTTTGCCGTTGTGCAGCCGGGTCCGGCCTATCCCGCGTCGCAAATGCCCACGGCGGCGCTGGTTGCCATGCCGATGCCGCGCGTCTGCCCGTCGGCACTGAGCGCGATCAAGAGCGCACTGCGAACCCCAGACGCGCCCGGAGCTGTGCCGCAAGCACTGACCGCGTCGCTGCCCGTTGATCCGACCACCGAATTCGGCTCGCGCCCGCTGCGCATCAATCACACGCGCTTCGACGACAGTTGGGCGCGCGTTACCCGCGACCCGCAACGCGGCGTCGTCGGCGCACAGCTGCGCGCCGCCGGGATCAGCGCGGCGGCGGGCGAGGCCGATCTGTTCAAGGCCGTCAACAATTGGGTCAATCGCCAGATCGGTTATGCCAGCGACGACTCCAATTATCACCGCGCCGATTATTGGGCGACCGCCGCCGAAACAATCGCGCGCGGACGCGGCGATTGCGAAGATTTTGCGATTCTGAAGATGCAGATGCTGCGCGGCGCCGGCTTCGACGCCGACCGGATGAAGCTCGTCCTGTTGCGCGACCTGGTCGGCGGCGGCGACCATGCGGTGTTGCTGGTGGTCGACAAAAACGGCCAGCGGCTGGTGATGGATAATACCACCGACCAGATTTATGACGGCAGCCGCGGTGATTATTTCCGCCCGGTCTTTTCCTATGGCACCGGCGGGCGTTTCGTCCACGGGTTTGACACGCGCGCGATGCTGGCAGCGGCGGCGCCCGCCCCGACAAGCGTGCCGGCGTCAACCCGCACGCCGGTCCGTCTGGCGATGCTCAATCAGCGTTCGGTGAGCGCCGATCCGCTCACCTTCAAAACGGGTTTGAGCAAATAGGTCAGAATTGACTTTTTGCCGGTCAGCACCTCGACATCGCAGATCATCCCCGGCGTAATCGGCAGCCGCTTGCCATTCGACGCCAGCCACGCGCGGTCGGTTTCGACGACGACGGTGAAATAGGCCTGGCGTTCGACATCGTCATAAATGCTGTCGGGCGACACGCGCACGACCTTGCCAGTCAGACCGCCATAGATTGAAAAATCATAAGCCGTGACCTTGACCGTCGCCGGGTCGCCGACCTTGATGAAGGCGATATCGCGCGGCGTGATCCGCGCCTCGACCAGCAATTTGTCGCCGAGTGGGACAATCTGCATGATTTTTTCACCCGCGTTGACGAAACCGCCCAGCGTGTTGATCAGCATGTCGTTGACCACACCGCGCGTCGGCGAGCGAATTTCGCTGCGCGCCAGCCGTCCCTCGGCGCCGCGGATGGTTTCTTCGTTGACCGCAATCTTGGTCGTCAGCTGGCTTTTTTCATTGAGCGCTTCCTGCTGCGAATCGAACCGTGCGCGCGCCACTTCGGCCTGTGCTTCACGAATTGCGGCGGACGACCGGCCGATCGCTTGCCGCGCCGCCGCCAACCGCCCCTGAATATCGACCACTTCGCGCTGGGCATTGAGCAGTTCGGTCTGCGGCACGACCCCCTTGGCCGCCAAGGGTTCGAGCATGTCGACCTGTTGCCGCGCCAGCCGCAGGCTCGATTCGAGCGACGATGCCGTGGCTTCGGCTTCGCCCATGTCGCGGCGGCGCTGTTCGACCGCGGCTGTCAGCGCGGCGACCTGGTTCGACAGCGCCGAACGTCGGACCGCGAGCAGACGGCCTTCGTCACCGCAGCTGCCGCCCGCGCACGCCGCGCCGCCGGCTTCGCTTTCCAGCCGCGACGCACGCTGGCCCAGCCGCGTATTTTCGGTCTGGAGCTGGCCCAGTTCGGACTGCGAGCTGCTATTGTCGAGCCGGACGAGCAATTGCCCTTTTTCGACGGTCTGGCCCGATCGCACCAGAATTTCCTCGACCGTCGAGGGTTCGGCGGCCTGGATCACCTGCACCTTGGACGAGGGGATAACCCGGCCCTGCCCGCGCGAAACCTCATCAACCTGGGCAATGCTGGCCCACAGCAGGAACAGCAACAACCCGATTACCGACGCCGCGATAATCTGTTCGCTGCCGCGCAAATTCTGCCAACGCCGGATGATGCTCACTTCGCCGCCTGTCCTTCCAGAGTGTCGGTCGCAACGGCGGCAGGGGCACCCGCACCGCCATTTTGCTGTTCGGTCAGCTGTTCATAGCGCGATTTGGCCGCGCCGGGTTCGGCAAAGCTGGGGGTCCAGCCCTTGGTCGTGTCGATACGCCCGCCGACATCATTGTCGGCGCGGCGGTCGGTCACGTCGCGCGGCATGTCGACGGCGGGAACGCCCTCGACCAGCAATTCGTCCTCGGCAACAATGGCGTTCATGTTGAACAGGCTGCTGATGGCGGGGATGCCTTCCAAACCGCTATAGCGCCCGTTGAACGCGCCGCGCGTGCCCCATGACCCCGGCCAGCGATAGAATATGTGGCGGCCGATCTGTTCGATCTTGGTCAGTTTCGGCGCCCAATAAGGCAGGACATAATCGGCGTGATAATGGGTCGCCATGCCGACGCTGGTTTCGACATGGCCCGACAAGGCCGCGCGGGCGATGGTGTTGGCACGCGTCCACAGCGCGGGCGCGGGCGCGCGATAGAGCGAACCGTCGCAGGCAAAGCTGAACTGGCAACCGGGGCGCGTGCTGCCTTGATAAATGACACCGCACACCGACTTGGCAAAGGCAGGGTGGCGCAACCGGTTCAGGATGACCTGTGCGACGGCGGCCTTGCCCTGGTCGGGTTCGGTCGCGGCCTCATAGTAAATCGCCTGCGTCAGGCATTTTTCGGCGGTCAGCGCGGCCGGGTTCACCGGCGGCAAGACAAAGGCGTTCGACGCCTCGACCCGTTCGGTTGAAAAAGGCAGCGCGGCGTTGCGTTCTTCGGCGGCGACACCTTCGACCACGATGACATTGGCGTCGCCCGCGGTCGCGGCGATCAGTTCGGCCTGCGCGGCGCTGATCGCCGGGCGCGCACCGGCGGCTTCGGTGGTGAACAGCCCCGTCACATGGTCAAAATTGCGGCGCAGCCAGTCGCCTTGTGTGGCGGCGACAATCACCGCCGCCAACGCCAGTCC
>JBEGPL010000190.1:0-11698 GCA_041181445.1 Pseudomonadota bacterium | reverse complement strand
CCGTCGCCGCTGGAAAAGAAGCGGTAATCCATGCCCGGCTGGCCCGACGCCATCGACGTCCAGCCGATGACCTTGCCATAAAAATTGCCCGCCGCGTCGGCGTCGCTGGTGAGCAGTTCGTACCAGATATAGTCGCCATGTTGATTGGTCATGATATCATCCTTTCATATCGACGACGGGCGCAAAGCCGCCCCAGATCATCCGCGCGCCGTCAAAGGGCATCGGGTTCTTGGCCGGGTCCATCCGCGGGTCGGTAAAGTCGGGGGCCATCATCACACCATAGGCTTTGTCGCGGGCGGCCTTGTCGGGCCATTCGATCCAGCTGAAGACGACATCCTCGTCCGCCTTTGCCTTCACCGCCATGCGGAAATCGGTGGTCTTGCCGTCGGGCACATCGTCGCCCCAACATTCGACCACGCGCAGCGCGCCCATTTCGATGAACATGCTGTCGGCATTGTTCGCATGGTCGATGAATTTCTGCCGGTTCGCCTTGGGAACAGCGATC
This sequence comes from Pseudomonadota bacterium, assembly GCA_041181445.1. GTDB lineage: Bacteria > Pseudomonadota > Alphaproteobacteria > Sphingomonadales > Sphingomonadaceae > Sphingopyxis. The sequence goes on along the minus strand of JBEGPL010000190.1, from coordinate 11,193 downwards.
ACGAAACCGTCGATATAGGTCATCGTCTTTCTCCTCACACGCTCGGCGGCATTGCCGCCGGGTCCATCCAGAATGGCTCCCAGATATGACCGTCGGGGTCGGCTATGGTGCGCTGGAACATGAAACCATGGTCCTCGGCCGGGTTGACATCGGCGGTGCCGCCATGGGCCGCGCCCGCTTCGACCAGGCGGTTCACATCGCCTTTTTCGTCGCAGGTCAGCGCAAGCGACACTTCGCTCGACCCCGGCGGGCAAATCGGGCGGGTGGTGAATCCCTTCCACTTGGCATGTGTCAGCAGCATGACGTGGATGGCTTCGCTCCACACCATGCACGCACCCGCGTCGTCGCTGAACGCGGGGTTGTTGGAAAAGCCCAGTGCTTCATAAAAAGCCATGGATTTGGCCAGATCGCTGACCGGCAGGTTGACGAAAATCATCTTGGTCATTGCAGCCTCCCATTTGGTGCAAACAGCAGTTCGAAATAGCGGCGCAGATGGCCAAGTGCGTCGCGCGCGCGGTCCGGTCCGTCCGCCACGTCGGCGGCCTTTGCCAGAATGAATGCGCCCTGGATTACCGTTTGCACATGTTGCGCCAGGCTGGCGGCGGTGGTCCCGGTGACGCCATGTTCGGCCATGGCGGCGGCGATGTCCGCCTCCAGTGCGCGGGCGTTGCCCATCATGCTCGCGTCGCACGCCACGCGGATCGCGGCGCTGCTGCGGAATGCCTCCTGCACCATCGTGCCTGCGACGCAGCTGAAATTTTCGACCGGTCCGCCGATCAGCGCGATGCGCAGGTCGATATAGCCGAGCACGCGATCGAGCGGGTCGCCCAGCGTGTGAAACGGCGCGGCGGCAAAGAAAGTTCCGGTTGCGTGCGACCAATAATCAGCGGCGGCGACGCCCAGCGCCTCCTTGCTGGCGAAATAGTGGAAAAATGCGCCCTTGGTCACCCCGGCATGGCGGCACAATTGATCGACCGACGTCGCGGCATAGCCCTGCGCACGCACCAGCGTGACGGCGGCTTCCAGCAATTTGTCGCGCGCGGTTATGGCTTCGGGGCGAAAGGGGCAATTGGGGATCATGGGAAAATCATACCGACCGGTCGGTATTATTGTCAATCGCGAAAAAGACTCGACCGCGCGCCGCCAAACTGACTATAGCGATAGAACAAAGAGGGGACAGACGCCGTCGGCACCCTGCACGCGAAAGAGGTAACATGGTCGCGATCGTATCGACGGTGGCTTATCTGGGGCTGGAAGCACGCGGGGTTGAGGTGCAATGCCAGATCACGCCCGGCATGCCCAAATTCGTCGTTGTCGGATTGCCCGACAAGGCGGTGGGCGAAAGCCGCGAACGCGTGCGCGCGGCACTGTCTGCCATCGGGCTGGCGCTGCCGCCCAAGGTGATCACGGTCAATCTGTCGCCGGCCGACCTGCCCAAGGAAGGGTCGCATTATGACCTGCCGATCGCGCTCGCGCTGCTTGGCGCGATGGGCGTGATCGATGCCGAAACGCTGGCCGCTTATGTTGTCGTGGGCGAACTGGGCCTCGACGGCCGCGTCGCGCCGTCACCCGGCGTGCTGCTCGCCGCGCTGCATGCGTCGGGCGAAGCGCGCGGACTGGTGTGCCCGGCGGCGCAGGGCAGCGAGGCGGCGTGGGCGGGCCAGATAGAGGTGCTCGCCGCCCCCGACCTGCTCGCGCTGCTCAACCATTTCAAGGGGACGATGTTGCTGGCCGCTCCGCCGCCGGGCCATGTCGAACCGGTCGTCCGTCTGGCTGATCTGGCTCAGGTCAAAGGACAGGAAACGGCCAAGCGCGCGCTCGAAATCGCGGCAGCGGGCGGGCATAATCTGTTGATGACCGGGCCGCCGGGCGCGGGCAAGTCGCTGATGGCGAGCTGTTTGCCGGGGATTTTGCCCGAACTGACCCCGGCGGAGGCTCTGGAAGTGTCGATGGTGGCGTCGGTCGCGGGCAAGCTGGAGGGCGGGCGGCTGGTCCGCGCGCGGCCGTTCCGCGCGCCGCACCACAGCGCGTCGATGCCCGCGCTGGTCGGCGGCGGGCTGCGCGTGCGCCCCGGCGAAGTCAGCCTGGCGCATCTGGGCGTGTTGTTCCTCGACGAACTGCCCGAATTTCAGCGGCCGGTGCTCGATTCGCTGCGCCAGCCGCTCGAAACCGGGGTGGTCAGTGTGGCGCGCGCCAATGCACATGTGACCTTTCCGGCGCGCGTGCAACTGATCGCGGCGATGAACCCGTGTCGCTGCGGCCATCTGGGCGATCCGGCGCTGGCGTGCAGCCGCGCGCCGCGCTGCGCCGCCGATTATCAGACGCGGGTCTCCGGCCCGCTGCTCGACCGCATCGACCTGCACGTCGATGTCGAGGCGGTGAGCGCGGCCGATCTGGTGCTGCCACCGGCGGCGGAGGGCAGCGACGCGGTTGCCGCGCGCGTCGCGGCGGCGCGCGACCGGCAAACCGCGCGCTACGACGGCAAAGGTCCGCGCACCAATGCCGAGGTCGACGGCGACCTGCTCGCCGAAGTTGCGACACCCGATGCGGCGGGTGTGGCCTTGCTGGGGCAGGCGGCGGCGGCGATGCGGCTGTCAGCGCGCGGCTATACCCGCGTGCTGCGCGTTGCGCGGACGATTGCCGACCTGTCGGGCACCGAAGGTATCGGCCGCATTCACATTGCCGAAGCGCTGTCCTATCGTCGGCTGAGCCCACGAAACTGATCCGGAAAGGCATAATATGCCCGCCACCCCCGCTTGGCCGCCCGCGAGTACGCCGCGCCTTTTCGTCGAGGCGCCCTTGGTTGCGGGCGACGAACGGCGGATCGACGGCAGCGCGGCGCATTATCTGGGCACAGTCATGCGGGTGCAACCGGGCGATCCCTTGTTGCTGTTCGACGACAGCAGCGGCGAATGGCTGGCGCGCGTCACGCATCGCGGCAAACGCGACCTGGCCGTGCGGATCGAAGCGCAGACGCGCCTGCGCGAGACTGTCCCCGACCTGTGGCTGTGTATCGCGCCGATCAAGAAAGGCCGGATCGACTGGGTCGTTGAAAAGGCGACCGAGCTGGGCGCGGCGCGGATCGTGCCGGTGCTGACCGCCCGCACGATTGTCGACCGGTTGAACCGCGATCGGCTGCGCGCCCATGCGATCGAGGCGGCGGAGCAGTGCGGCCGCACCGCGCTTCCCGAGATCGACGCGCCCGAAAAGCTGGCGGTGTGGCTGCGCGGCTTTCCGGCGGGCCGGACGCTGTTTTTTGCGGATGAGGCGCATGGCGGCGGCGGCGATGCGGCGGCGGCGATGGCGGTTCCCGGTCCGGCGGCAATCCTGATCGGTCCCGAGGGCGGCTTTACCGATGAGGAGCGCGCCATGATCCGCGCGCATCCGGCGGCGGTGCCGGTCGGGCTGGGTCCGCGCATATTGCGCGCCGAAACGGCGGCGGTCGCGGCGCTGTCGGTGTGGATGGCGGCCACGGGCGCATGGCGCGGCGATGCGTTGCAGAACGGGACTGGCCAACAATGTGGTCAGCGCGTAAAGGGCGGCGCATGAGCACGCGCACCGTTTCCGACACGCATGATCCGATCATCGAAAGCCGCGACCAGCTGGCGACACCGATGGCCAAGGGCGAAAAGCCCAAGGCCAATTGGCGGATCGGCACCGAGCATGAGAAGTTCGTTTATCGCACCGCCGACCACCGCGCGCCCAGCTATGACGAACCCGGCGGCATCCACGACCTGTTGATGGCGCTGACGCGCTTTGGCTGGGAGCCGGTGATCGAGGGCGGCAAGGTGATTGCGCTCGCGGGCAGCGACGGCACGGTCAGCCTGGAACCGGCGGGTCAATTGGAATTGTCGGGCGCGCCGCTGGAAAATCTGCACCAGACCTGCGCCGAAACGGGCCGCCACCTGAAACAGGTGAAAGAGGTTGGCGCCGAACTGGGGCTGGGCTTTCTGGGCATGGGCATGTGGCCCGACAAGCGCCGCGAAGACATGCCGATCATGCCCAAGGGTCGCTATGCCATCATGCTGCGCCACATGCCGCGCGTCGGCACGATGGGGCTGGACATGATGCTGCGCACCTGCACCATCCAGACCAATCTGGATTATGCCAGCGAAGCCGACATGGTGAAAAAATTCCGTGTCTCGCTGGCGCTGCAACCGCTCGCAACCGCGCTGTTCGCCAGTTCGCCTTTTCTGGAGGGCAAACCGAACGGTTTCCTGTCGTACCGCAGCCATATCTGGACCGACACCGACCCCGCGCGCACCGGCATGCTGCCGTTCGTGTTCGAAGACGGGTTCGGCTATGAACGCTATGTCGACTATATGCTGGGCGTGCCGATGTATTTCGTGTTCCGCGACGGCAAATATATCGACGCGGCGGGGCAGAGTTTCCGCGATTTCATGGCGGGCACATTGCCCGCGCTGCCGGGCGAAAAGCCGCGCCTGTCCGACTGGAACGACCATCTGTCGACGGCCTTTCCCGAGGTGCGGCTGAAAAGCTTTCTGGAAATGCGCGGCGCCGATGGCGGGCCGTGGAACCGCATTTGTGCGCTGCCGGCCTTTTGGGTCGGGCTGCTTTATGATCAGGGTGCGCTCGACGCGGCGTGGGACCTGGTCAAGGGGTGGAGTATCGCCGACCATCAATTGCTGCGCGATGCGGTCCCGCGCGAAGGGCTGTGCACCCGCATCCCCGGCGGCGGCACGCTGGCCGATCTGGCGACCCAAGTGCTCGACATCGCCGCAGCGGGGCTGACCGCGCGCGGCGAGGTCAATTCGATGGGCGATAACGAAGTCGGCTTTCTCGAACCGCTGCGGCGGATCGCAGCGTCGGGCAACTCGCCTGCACACGACCTGCTCGACCTCTACCATGGCGAATGGGCCGGCGACCTGTCGCGCGTCTATGACAAGTTGAGTTTTTGAGGCAGGTTGTCGCCCCTGCGCAGGCAGGGGCCGTTGGCAGGATGGACCCGCCGCTTGCCACTGTGCCCGCGCGCGGCCCCCGCCTGCGCGGGGGCGACGTCATCTCGCTCTAAGCGACCGGTCCGACTTTGGGATCGGGCTCCAGCATGATCATCGGCTTGGTGCGCCCGTTCACCCGCGCGAACAGGCGCGGAATCAATGCGTGCTGCTGGGCCCAGTGCCAATATGCGCGATAGGCGGGGTCGGCCATCAGATGCTTTTCCTCGGTCTTGGCGCGCCAGTAATAGATCAGGCTGACGGCGGCGAGCAGCACCGCGTTGCGGAACCCCTCGACCCAGCCGCCCCCGACCACCAGAAACGGCATCGTGCCGATCCACCAGGTCAGATTTTTCGACAGATAGGCGGGATGCCGCGTGAAACGATAGGGCCCATGGGTTAGCACGCCGCGGTGCGTCAGATTTGAAAAGCGGATGCCGAACGCCATCGTCGCCCAGGCATAGACGGCGGTCAGTGCACAGATCAGCGCCCCCCAGGCGATCAGCAGATTGCGGTGCCCGTCCAGCCAATAGCCCCATTCGGCGGTGCCGACATGATAATCGAGCGGTCCCCCCGCGTTCATCAGGATAAAGGGCGGGTAACAGATCAGCGCCGCCGCCCAGCCCATGAAATAGGGGTTGGCGGTCCGGATATGCGCGTCGAGTGGCTTCATGGTCAGAATATAGCCAACGGTGGCGACATGGACGTCGATCAGGAACAGGAAGCTGACGGTCCAGAATGCGACGGTGACCGGATTAGCGATAATGTCGGCGGTCGGCACGTCGACCAGCGCGGCGAAATTGCCCGGCACAATCGACAGCATGAACGCCGTGAAAAAGCCCTTGACCGTCCACGCGCGGACATGATGCGCGATGGCGCGGGCATCGACGTCGGCGCGATTGCCAATCAGCCAGCTTCCGAGTGCGTGGCAACCATCTTTTGGATCGGTCAGGCGCCGGTCGAGCCACAGCATATAGGGGACCGAGACAATCAGCAGAAGCGGCGCGACCGTCGTCAGCAGGTTCATCGAAAACAGATAATTGCCCGACCAATAATAACGCAGCCCGCCATAAAACACCGCAATGACGCCCCATGTCGCCCAAAGGCCCGCCAGTTTGACCAGGCTGATGTCGATCGTGTCGCGCAGCGCGCGCGGCGGCGCTGACCAATTGAGCCCGGTCGAAGGATTGCGGTGCACCTTGTCGACCAGAACCGACCAGAGCACCATCGGCAAGCCGCAGGCGATGACGCTCATGATCGCCGAGTTCGGCCCGCTCATCCGCCCCCGCGTCCCCCAGTCGACACCAAAAAAATCGGCGATTTCGGGTGCATAGCGCGCGATGAGCAGATAAGAGAGCAGTCCCGCGAGGCCAACCCAGCCGACCGCGCCGCTGACCGCCGAACGCGGCCGCACCGCGCTGGTGGCGGACGTGTCGATGTGCACCGTCGCGGCGGTGATGGCGGTTTCATGTTTCACGATTCGCCTCTTAACCATCAGAAGTAAGGATCGCGTGAACGGCGGTGTTTGCGGCGCCCGGCCGGATTTGAGTCCGTTCGTCGCGGCAATGTTTCGACTCGGCCCGAACCCCCTGCAATCGATTCGGACTCGCGCGCGGGCGTTGCTAGGCGCGTTGCGACTCGACTCGATGGGGGCGAGGAAAAAGCAAAATCGCGGGGTCGTTTTCGTGACAAGCAAGTCTGGCCGGAGCCAGTGGCGGCAACGCGTTGCCGCGCTGTTTCAGGATCGTGAGATTTTCATGCGTACCGGGGGGCATGTCCGCTTCCTGAAGCTGAGCGCGCGCGTCCAGCGCCGTGCCGCCTTGTCCGTGCTCGCCGTCCTGCTGCTGTGGGCTGGCATCACCCTGACCATGATTGTGACGCAGGCGCTGGGCGCGGGCGAACGCGCCGCCGTCGCGGCGCAGCAAGCCGAAGTTGCCCAGCGCGAGGCGCGCGTGGCCAAATATCGCGACCGGGTTGGCGAGGTTGCGGCCGATCTGGACGAGCGGCAGGCGCATCTGGAATCGGTGTTCGACGAACATTTCGGGTCGGAAGGCGCGGCGCTGACCACACCCGACGGTACGAAAGAACCGGCGTCCGGCAATAGCGCGCCGACCGTCGGCATGGTCATCGACCCCAGCCTGCCGCCCGAAGCGCAATCGCTCGCGCGGTTGGAGGCGCGGCAGGAACGCTTTGCCGGTGCGATGTTGACGGCGGTCAATGCGCGCGCCGCCAAGGCCGAAGCGGCGGTGGCGAAGCTTGGGCTGAACCCCGGCGCGATTGTCCAGAACGCGGCGCGCGGCCGCGGCGGCCCCTTCATCCCCTACACTGGCAAAATGGGCCGCGCCAAATCGCTGGGTGCGGCGTTTGGCAAGCTGGAGGACGCGCTGTTCCGCATGGAGGTGCTCGAACGCACATTGGTCGCGATCCCGTCGGGCCAGCCCGCCAATGTGCTGATGATGTCATCGGGCTTTGGCTATCGGCATGATCCGTTCACCGGCGCGGGTGCAATGCACGCCGGGCTGGATTTCAAGGGGCCGCAAGGCACGCCCATTCTGGCGGCGGCGCCGGGAGTCGTCACCCACGCCGGTCCGCAAAGCGGCTATGGCAACACCATCGAAATCGACCATGGTCAGGGCATCATGACGCGTTATGCGCATATGTCGGGCTTTACCGCGCGGGTTGGTGACACGGTTGCCGCTGGGCAGCAGGTCGGCCGCATGGGATCGACCGGCCGGTCAACCGGCACACATCTGCATTTTGAGGTCCGGCTGAACGGCGTTGCCGTCAATCCGCGCCGTTTTCTGGAGGCGAACAAGGATGTTCTCAAAGTCAAAGCCGACGCACGAGACCGCGTCGTCGCCGTCGCACGGGCACGCTAAAATGGCCACGGGCGCGCGTCACACCACTTTTTCCATCCTCGGCGCCGATGTCGTCGTCACCGGCAATGTGGCCGCCAGCGTCGACCTACACGTCGATGGCAAGGTTGAGGGTGACCTGACCTGCGCCAATCTGGTCCAGGGTGAGGCGAGCGAGATTCGCGGCGCGGTTGTCGCCGAAAGCGCGCGGCTGGCGGGGCTGGTCGACGGGTCGATCACGGCAAAGGATCTGGTCATTCACGCGACCGCGCGGATTACCGGCGATGTCACCTATGACAATTTGACCATCGAACCCGGCGGCCATGTCGAGGGACGCTTTGCCCATCGCCGCAACGCCGGCGCAAAACCGCAACTCGACCTGGTCAGCGACGCCGCCAAGGTTGTTTGACCGGTCGCACGCTCAATCCGGATTATACGCGTAAATTGACTTTTCGACGGTCATCGAAATGACGTTGAACGGTGCAAATGGCAGGATGCCGGGGACTTCATAATCGATGGTGAGGTCGATTTTTTTGGTTCCCTCGACGGTGTTGCCAGCATCCGTCGTTGCTTCGACGTCCAGATTATTGCCCTTGAGCAGATAGGGTGCTGCGGTCGCCCGCGCGATTGCCGCGTCTTCGATCTGGCCGTCGTCGAGTTCGTTTTCGGTCATATATTCGACGACAACATAGCGGCCGATTTCGCCCGCTGCGCCGCGCATGGCATTATGCGCCTGCATCGCCAAACCGATCTGAAGCACGCCAAGCAATAAGGTCAGCGCGAGCGGCGCGGCAAGTGCAAACTCGACGGCGGCGACGGCGCTTTTGTCTTGCGCAAGGCGGCGGACGTGCGCGCGCATCAACTGACCTGCACCGAACGGGTGATGTTCAGTTCGATATTATGTTTCACACCGAAATTGCTGTAGTAGGGGACATAGGTCGCATCGATTTCGATCACCAGCATGGTCGATGTCTCTTCGCCTTCGGCGCATTCGTAACCCGCGACCTCCAGATCGTCGTCGGTGCCGCATTTGACATTTTCGACGATCGAAACATTGTCGTCGTCGACGCCCGACGCGGCGACCGCAATGGCTTGCAGTTGGTCCAGATCGCGGTCCTCGGCAACCTGTGCCATCGCGATGGCAGACACTTCGGCTGCGACTTCCTGCAACTCCGTTTGGCGCGCGACCAGCCGCGAAACGTCATAGGCGCCGATCGACATGATCAGCAGCAACGGCGTGATCAACGCCGTTTCGATGATCACGGCCCCGCGCCGGTCATGGCGCAGACGCGACAGAAAGGCGGTCGGCTTACGCAACGAGGTATACTCGCGCATCACCGCCACCAATGCTGTCGTCCTCGCTGATGGTCGTGTTCGCCGGGCAGAAGGATCCAAGCGATCCGTTGCCGGTGATGGTGACGGTCGACGCCGCGATCATCAGGCACTGGCTGGTCACGCTTGCCGTCCCGTTGATGGTGACATCGCTCTGGCTCATATAGATTTTGCCGTTGAGAATGGTCGACGCATTGCCGTTGATGATGGATGACTGGTTCGTGCTGTTGGCCCGGTCCTCAAAGATCAGCATGCCAGCCAACCGTTCGTCGGTGATCCCCATACCGGCAAGCTGGGACACTGTCGGCGCGGTCATCGACACCGATGCGCCGCCGTTGATGTGAAACCTTGCGCCGCCCTTCAGCACAAAGATCACGCCGTTGGCGGTGAAGCTGTCCTGCGCGCGGATCGTCAGCGACCCGCCGTTGATCACATAGACGCCCGACGCCAGCGTCGTGTTGCATGAGGTGTTGAGGCTCGTATAGGTGCCCGGTTGCAGCGAGGCGCTGGTGACACGGTTGCGTCCGCTGCCCGTTGTAGAGCAATTGTATGTGCGCGGCGTCGTATTTGTCGGCGGTTCCAGATCCTCGAACGGATCGCTGAGCCCCGCCACATTTTCGAACACTTCGTCGTCAGTATTGGCGTCGATCCAGTCGTCGATGCCCCCCGCCGAGACGAAGAATCCTGCATCGACCGTTGGTTGGCCATTGACCCGGATCGCATTGGCGTTGGTCGACAGCGCGGCGATGCCGCACCGGATGCCGACGGTGCCGTTTCCGCCCAGCGTGATCGCGCCCTCGGCGTCATCATCCAGCGCCACCAGGCAACTCGTGTAATTCGATGCTTCCTGAATCGCCGCTTGCGACCGCACGGTAATCGTTGCGGGGGCCGTCATGAACATGCCGGAAAAGGGCAGAGTGCGACTGGCGGTCAGCGTTACGAGCACACTGTTGTCGTCGCCATCGGCAAAGTCGGCAATTTCGATTTCGGGATCGTCGGCAAAATCGACGACTTCGGCATTCGCCGTAATGTCCATCCCGGCGCGGTCTTCCCAGTCGCCTTCATCGTCCTTGCTCAACGAATAGGCGCCGGACATCGCGGCCTGATCAGCGGCATATTGCATCTCGCGCTTCCACATATACCATTGCGACACATCGACCGCGAGCCCGGTGCCGCCCACCAGCGCGGGCATGGCGAGCGCCATCAGGATCATCGTGTTGCCCCGCTTATCACGGCGAAGCCCCGTCGAACCGGTGCGAAGGCGATTGATCAACTGTTTCATGGCCATCCTGACATCACGTACACTTGTGATAGTGTGCCTCTGCTACCTCACGAGGGTTAACGGCAGGTAAGAGCCGAAGGTTAATGCCGAAATTAGCTGGCGGCCGTCCCGTTCTGAGCCATGGACAGCGTCCGCGACCTTCGCCAAAGTGCGCGCGATGACCGCCGACGCCCCCCCCGACAGCCAGCATCGCGGCTTGATCCGCTGGCTACCCGCGCCCATGCGGCCTTTTGCCCTGCTCGCGCGGTTCGACCGACCGATCGGCTGGTGGCTGCTTTACTGGCCGTGCGCGTGGGGGCTGGTGCTGGCGGGCGGCGCGCGCAGCCATGGCTGGTTGCTGCTGTGGTTCCTGATCGGCGCGATTGCGATGCGCGGCGCGGGCTGTGTCTACAATGACATCATCGACCGCGATCTGGACGCGCGGGTGGCGCGCACCGCGTCGCGGCCGCTGGCGAGCGGTGCGGTCGGCCTGCGCGCGGCGTGGATTTGGTTGGGGCTGCTGTGTCTGATCGGTCTGGTCGTGCTTTTCCAACTGCGCGCGGTGGCACAAATTGTCGCGCTCGCATCGCTTGCGCTGGTCGCGCTCTACCCCTTTATGAAGCGGATCACATGGTGGCCGCAGCTTTGGCTGGGGCTGGTGTTCGGCTGGGGCGCGCTGGTCGGCGGGGTCGCGGTGGATGGCGGCATCGGCGCAGCGACGGCGTATCTCTATGCCGGGACGATTGCGTGGATCGTGGGCTATGACACGCTCTATGCGTTGCAGGATGTC
>JBEGPL010000189.1:0-2780 GCA_041181445.1 Pseudomonadota bacterium | reverse complement strand
GCGTCAGGGGCTGATGTTTCGCACCGACATTCCCGTCGACGGCGGCATGTTGTTCCCCTTTGCCAAACCGCGAATCGCCAGTTTCTGGATGAAAAATACGCTGGTTCCGCTCGATATGGTCTTCATTCGCACCGATGGCAGCATCGACCGGATTGCCGAAAACACCATTCCCGAATCGCTGGAACCGGTGGTCAGTGGCGGCGAAGTGGCCGCCGTGCTCGAACTGGCCGGTGGCACCGCCGCGCGGCTGGGTTTTGACGACAGCGCGGTGGTGCGCTGGACCGGGAAATGACCATTAAGGTCTTGCGGTCGCGGCGGCATCGCGGGTAAGCGCAAAACCATGGGAATGCTCGCAAAGATTTTTACCTGGTGGGACGGCGCGACAATTGGCACTGCGCTGTTTAGCTGGCGTCAGGGTGAACTGGTGGGCATCGATGACCAGGGCAACCGTTATTTTCGTGCGCGCAAGGGACCGCGACGCTGGGTGATTTATGCCGGCCCCAATGACGCCAGCCGCGTGCCGCCCGAATGGCACGGCTGGTTGCACGGCACGTTCGACGACCTGCCTGCCGCGGTTTTGCCGCCGGTGCGGGCATGGGAAGCCGCGCCGCAGCCCAACCTCACCGGAACGGCGGCGGCCTATCGCCCCGCCGGTTCCATCGAACGCGGCGGCGTGCGGGCGGCGGCAACGGGCGATTATGAAGCCTGGCGTCCGGACTAGCGATGAGCGGACGCCCCATGATGCGGCGGGTGACGGCGTTGCTGCTGACAGGCGGCATGGTGGTTGCGCTGGCCGGTTGCGGCGACCGCGCTGATCAGGCGGCGAACACGCCGCGCAGTGCTCCAAAAATCGAACGGACCGAAACGGTGCCCGACGAACAGGGCGGCATCGACGGCGCAACGCCGATGGCAGCGCGCAAGGCCGTGGTATCGCTGCTCAACAAACGCAACGGGTTGGTCCGCGACCTTGACATGGTGCCGGGACAATCGGCGCGGGTCGGACGCGCCATCGTCCGCCTGCGCGCATGTGAGCGGACCGCACCGTGGGAAAGCCCGCAGGAAACGGGTGCGTTCGTTCAGTTGCTGGTGCAGGAACAGCGCGACGACAAATGGTACCGCGTTTTTTCGGGTTGGCTGTTCAAGGACCGGCCCGAACGCAACATTGTCCAGCACCCGATTTACGACGTGTTCGTCAAAAGCTGTACGATGAGTTTTCCCGGCGGCGATCCGTTGCCGTCCGAAAAGCCCGCGCCAGCGACCAAATCGTCGAGTGCGCCCCAGTCGGCGTCGGCGAATGGCGGCGATGGCGGCGCCAATGCGCCAGCGGCGGCGTCGGCACCGGCGCCGTCCGCCGAACCCAGCACCGAATAAAGCCGCGCCAGATAGGCGCGCTGCGGTATTTCGACTGCGCCCAGACGGGCAAGATGCGGCGTCATGAACTGGCAATCGAGCAACTGATACCCCCCGACGCGGAGCCGCGCGACCAGATGCGCCAGCGCAATTTTTGAGGCATCGGTCACCCGCGACACCATCGATTCGCCAAAAAAGGCGCGGCCCAGCGCGACGCCATAAAGCCCGCCGACCAGCGCGCCGTCCTGCCAGCATTCGACGCTATGGGCATAACCGCGCGCATGCAGCGCGGCATAGCTGCCTGCGATCACCGGGTTGATCCATGTCGTCGGCCGGTCGGGCGCGGCGGCGGCACACAGCGCGACGACATCGGCAAAGCCGCGGTCGGCGGTCACGGTCAGCGCGCCGCGGATCAGGGTTTTGCGCAGGCTGGTCGACAGGTGGAATCCATCGAGCGGCAATATGGCGCGCTGGCGCGGCTCCACCCAATGGACGTCGGGGTCGTCGGCGCCGTCGGCCATGGGGAACAGCCCCTGTGCATAAGCGCTGAGCAACAGCGCCGGGTCGATCAATTTGGCGGCCACCGCCGTCATGGCCCGACCCGGACCGGTGTCAGCTTGCCGGCTTGACGAATTTCAGCGTCATCCGGTCCGATTCGCCAATCGCCAGATATTTGTCGCGGTCCTTGTCGCCCTCACGCAGGATGGGCGGCAACGTCCACACGCCCTGCGGATAGTCTTTTGTGTCGTTGGGATTGGCGTTGACCTCGCTTTGGCCGACCAGCTTGAATCCAGCCGCTTCGGCAAAGGCGATGACCGAGCTGGTCTTCATATAGCCGCTTTTTTCTTCTTTGGCGCTGTCGTCGCTCTCGCTCAGCCGGTGATCGACCACGCCCAGCGTGCCGCCGGGCTTGAGCATCGCAAAAATCTGGCGAAAGGCGCCCGCGGTGTTGTCTTTGCCGCCAAAGCGCCAGTTGTGTACATTGCGGAACGTCAGCACGACGTCGGCGCTGCCGTCGGGGACTTTCGGATTCGCGCCGCTGCTCGGAAATTCGGCGAGCTGGACCTTGCCATAGACCGCCGGGTTGGCGGCCTGCCAATCCTGCACGGTCTTCAGCCTCGTCCATGGCCCGGCGGCATAGAATGTGCCGCCCCCGGCGTTGGCAAAGGGCGCAAGTATTTCGGTGTACCAGCCGGCCCCGGGCCACAGCTCGACCACCGTGTCGCCCGGATTGATGCCAAAAAAGCCCAATGTTTGCGCAGGGTGACGATAACGGTCGCGCGGCAGGTTGGTTGCGGTGCGCGACGGTGCGGCGACGGCGGCGTCGATTGCGGCTTGCTGTGCCGCAGCTTTGGCGCCGGCGCTGTCGCCCGCCGCGCTGCCATTGGTGCACGCCGTCAGGAACGCTGCACCTACGGCCATTGCAATCA
>JBEGPL010000188.1:0-5216 GCA_041181445.1 Pseudomonadota bacterium | reverse complement strand
CCTGCGTGCGTGCGAGGCAACGGGGTATGACCTGTTCCTGCTTCAACGCCGCTTTGGTGCCGGTTTTGAACAGGTCGCGCACCGGTTGACGACCATGCAGCGCGTCGGCGCGCGCGGTCTGCCATTCTTCATGTTGCGCATCGACCGCGCGGGACAGGTTTCGAAACGCTATGCCGGGGCGAGCAATGCGCCCTTTGTCGACGGCACTGACCGCTGTCCGCTTTGGAACATCCACGAATGTTTCGCGCGGCCGGGCGACGTGCTGACCGACGTGCTTGAACTGGAGGACGGCCAGCGCTGGGTGACGTTGTCGCGGTCGGTGCTGGGGCCGTCGAGCGGCAGCGAAGGGCCGCCGGCGCGCTTTGCCATTGCCATTGGCGTCGAAGCGCGGCTGGCGACGCCATTGGCTGTGGTGCGCGGCATGGATCTGGTGGCCGGTCCGGCGCGCGCCGCCGGGCTGGGCTGTGCGCGCTGCACCCGACCCGCTTGCAGCCAGCGATCGGCGCCGCCGATGACGCGGCCCTTGTTGTTCAACGAGCGCGAGCGCGGGGTTTCGGCGTTTGAATTCGCGCCGGATTAGCGGGCTGTTGCACGGCAAGCAGCCCCATTCTGCACCCTTGTCGTCGTCACCCCCACTTTTGACTGTCCCCCGGCCCGCGCGACAAATTCGACTGTAAAGTTAACCGACACGCAACCGATCCGCGCTAAAAGCCTGATCGAGCATGACATCATTTGCGGTGCCATGGCGACGGCAGGGTAGAAAAGCGTAAGCGATGTTCCGCTTGTTCAAACATTATATACCCCATTCGGTGGTCGGGCTGGCGCTGCTGGAGTTCCTGATCCTGTTTTTTGCGGGTGAGGCGGCGTGGGTCATTTATGCCCGCCAGATCGGCATCACTTTGCCGTCGATCGGCGCGCGCCTGTTGCCGCTGCTGACCTTTGCCTTGTCGATCCAGCTCGCGATGGTCGCCGTCGGCGTTTACAGCCCCGACGCGCTGCGCTCGATGCGCTTTGCCACGGCGCGGATGCTGGCGGCGGTGTCGCTGGGCGTGATCTTTCTGTCGGTTGTGCGCTTCTTGTTGCCCAGCATTACATTGTGGCGTGCCAATTCGATTTACGCGATGGCGCTGGCCATCGTCATCCTGCTCGGTGTCCGATTTGTCCTCACGCAGGTCATCGATGGCGACAAATTCCGCCGCCGCGTGCTGGTGCTGGGGGCGGGCGACCGTGCCATGCGGCTGATCGCGCTGTCGGAAACGCCGGGCAGCGGCTTCATCGTCGCGGGATGCGTGGCGATGAATGAAGGGACGGCGACGATTGCCGGCGCCGTGAACCGGGGCGACCTTGACAGTCTGGCTGACCATGTCGTTGCCGTCCGGGCGAGCGAAGTCGTGCTGGCGCTGGAGGAACGGCGCAATGCCCTGCCGCTCGCCGACCTGCTGCGGATCAAGACCACCGGCGTCCATGTCAACGACATTTCCAGTTTCATCGAGCGCGAAACCGGCCGCGTCGATCTGGCGACGACCAACCCCAGCTGGTTGATCTTTTCCGACGGATTTTCGGCGGGTCAGCGCCTGTCGAGCGCAGCCAAGCGATTGTTCGACATCGCCGCCAGCCTGTCGGTGCTGCTCCTGACGCTGCCCTTGGTGATCATCGCCGCGATTGCGGTCAAGCTCGATAGCCGCGGCCCCGCCATGTACCGGCAAGCGCGCGTGGGGCTGTTCGGCGAATCCTATCAAATCTGGAAATTGCGTTCGATGCGCACCGACGCCGAAGTCGGCGGGCAGGCGGTCTGGGCGGCGGAAAATGACCCGCGCGTTACCCGCGTCGGCCGGATCATCCGCAAGCTGCGCATCGACGAACTGCCGCAAACCTGGTGCGTGCTGAAAGGCGACATGAGCTTTGTCGGCCCGCGCCCCGAACGGCCAAGCTTTGTCGAGGAACTGGAAGCCAAGCTGCCCTTTTATTCCGAACGCCATATGGTGAAGCCCGGGCTGACCGGCTGGGCACAGATCAACTATCCCTATGGCGCGTCGGTGGAGGATGCACGGGTCAAGCTGGAATATGACCTGTATTACGCCAAAAATTATTCGCCCTTTCTGGACCTGTTGATCCTCTTGCAAACGGTGCGCGTCGTGCTGTGGCCGGAGGGTGCGCGTTAAGATGCTGACGACAGTCGCCACGATTGCCACGTTTGGCGCCGCCTTTGCGGCGGCAGCCTATTTCTGGCTGGCGCTGGCGCTGGTCGCGGGCAAGGCGGGCGCCGAGCAGGGGCGATTGAATGCGCCTGCGCTGTTCCGTGCCGGATTGCTGGCCACGGCGCTCTGGTTGGCGGCGACCGCGTGGCGCGGCCCCTTTCATGTGCTGACGGCGTCGGCGGAGGTCGCGCGCAATCTCGTCTGGCTGGCTTTCCTGTTCGCGGCCTTCCGGCAAAAGGGCGAAAAAGCCACGCGGGCGATCTGGTTCGTGCACGCGGCCGTCGGCGTGGTCAATCTGGCGACCTTGCTGCTTTATGCGATGCGGATCGGCCGATTGGCGCGCGGCGCAGAGACCGGCACGGTGTCGTTGATCGCGCCGTTTGACATCGCGCTGCACATGGTGATTGCGGCGGGCGGCATGGTGCTGGTGGATCAGCTCGTCCGGGCCCGCCGGGCGGAAGGCAACCGGCCGAGCCTGTTGGTCGCAGGGGCCATCGCGGCGCTGTGGGCTTATGAGCTCAACATGTATATCATCGGTGCGCTGAGCGGTGAGCCGGCAAAATTATTGATGCTGCTCCACCCGATTTTTGGCGCGCTGTGCTTCCCCGGCTTTCTGATGGCGATTTCGCGGCGCGGCAGTGCGCCGATCCGCCTGTCGCGGACGGTGACGGTGCGCAGTATCATGCTGTTTGCGATATCCTGCTACCTGATCCTGATGGCGGCGACGGCGATGGCCGCGCAGTTGTTGGGCCAGAATTATGGCGAACTGGCGCAAACAATCTTTCTGACCGTCGCGGTTGGCATCGGGCTGGTGCTGGCCGCGTCGCCGCGCGTGCGGGCATGGATCATGGTCATGCTGGCCAAGCATTTCTTTGAGCATCGCTATGACTATCGGTCGGAATGGATGCGTTTTACCCAGACGATCGCACACAAAAGGGGCGGCGACGGTTCGGTGCACCAACGCGTGACCCGCGCTGTCGCCGAACTGGCAGGCAGCCCCGCCGCGTTGCTGATGCTGCCCGATGATCGCGGTGCGCTGCGCCTGTCCGATCAATGGCAATGGGCAACGGCGCGCATGGCGTTCGAACCGCTCAGCCTGCGCACGACCCATTTTTTGCAGGAAAGCGGCCGTATCCTTGACCTCACCGAATTGCGCATTGGCGAGGGCGATGACGTCGACCGCGCCTATGTCCCGCAATGGTTGATCGACGAGCATAAAGCGTGGGTGCTTGTCCCGCTGATCCATTTTGAGCGGATGGTGGGTGCGGTGGTGCTGGCCGAACCGCCGGTAGCGCGGCGTCTGGATTGGGAAGATCTGGATGTGCTGCGCATCGCCGGGCAGCAAGCGGCAAGCTATCTGGCCGAAGCGCGTATGCAGGAAGAATTGTCCGACGTGCGCCGGTTCGAAGAATTCAACCGCCGCTTTGCCTTCATCATGCACGATGTAAAGAATATCGCGAGCCAGTTGGGCCTGTTGGCGGCAAATGCTGAACGCCACGCCGACAAGGCCGAGTTTCGCAGCGATATGATCGAAACACTGCGTTTCTCTTCAGGGCGGCTCAACGCGCTGCTGGCGCGGCTGGCGCAGCAGGGCGCGCGGCCAAAGGCCGACCTTGGCGAGGTCGATGTCGGCCCTGTCCTGCAACGGCTGGTCGCCGGGAAACAGGCGCTGCACCCGATCCAGATCGGCATCGATCCCGACTGTCTGGTGCACAGTGACGCGGTGCAAATCGAACAGATCGTCAGCCATTTGCTGCAAAATGCCATCGACGCCAGCCCGGCGAGCGAACCCGTGCAGGCGCTGGCGCGGCGCGAGGGGGATTGGGTGCGCATCGACATTTTGGATCGCGGTCCGGGGATGTCTGCCGAATTCATCCGGTCGAAACTGTTCAAGCCCTTTGTGTCGACCAAGGACAACGGTTTTGGCCTGGGCGCGTTCGAGGCGCTCAACCTGACCCACAGTCTGGGCGGGCGGTTGGAAGTGGAAAGCGACGAAGGCGCGGGCAGCCGCTTTGCGCTCTATCTGCCGACCGAGGCAGCATGGCGCAAGACACAGGCCATGGCCGACTTCGCCGCCCCTGAACCGCGAATTGTGAAAAAGGAAGGGCGCGCCGCATGAGCGAATTGCCGTCGCGCGTCCGCGCCAAATTGCTGGTGGTCGAGGATGATCCGGGTCTGCAGCGCCAGTTGAAATGGGCGTATGACGATTATGATGTCCTGTTGGCGCACGACCATGATTCGGCGATGGAATTGTTGCGCAGCGAAGAGCCTGAAGTCGTCACGCTCGACCTGGGCCTGCCACCCGACCCCGACGGGACGCGCGAAGGGTTGCGCACGTTGCGCGACATATTGGCGGCCAAGCCCGATGTGAAAGTCATCGTCGCGTCGGGCCATGGCGCCCGTGAAAGTGCACGCGATTCAATTGCGCTGGGCGCATGGGATTTTTACCAGAAACCGCTCGACGTCGACGAATTGGGATTGATCGTGCGCCGCGCGTTTCATGTCCGCGCGCTCGAATTGGAAAACCAGCGGCTGGCGCAGTCGGTGGCTGGCGATCATCTGGTGCTCGGCCGGATGATCACCGCCGCGCCCGAAATGCTGAAAGTCGCGCGCACCATCGAACGCGTCGCCAACACCGCCGTGTCGGTGATGTTGCTGGGTGCCAGCGGCACCGGCAAGGAACTTCTGGCGCGCGGGCTGCACGAATCCGGCGACCGGCGCAGCGGCGCATTTGTCGCGATCAATTGCGCGGCAATCCCCGAAAATCTGCTCGAAAGCGAACTGTTCGGATATGAAAAGGGCGCATTTACCGGCGCCGTCAAAACGACCGAAGGCAAGATCGAGCTGGCGCATGGCGGCACGTTGTTCCTCGACGAAGTCGGTGACATTCCGTTGCCGCTTCAGGTCAAATTGCTGCGCTTTGTGCAGGAACGAACGATTGAGCGCGTCGGTGGCCGCCGCGCCATCGCGGTCGACACGCGGATCGTGTGCGCCACGCACCGCGACCTGAACGCGATG
>JBEGPL010000187.1:0-2511 GCA_041181445.1 Pseudomonadota bacterium | reverse complement strand
TATCGCAAGCCCGATCCCGATACTTTGCAACTGGTCCGCCTCCGCTCGCACGCCGAACTTGGCTGGTAGCCTCCGCCCCCCCCCTAAATCCCCTCACGCGTCCGCTGATCAAAAATCCAGGTCGGGTCAAAGGTCAGCTTCTTGACCATCGGCGATTTGGCATCGATCACGCGCCACACCGGGGTCACGTCACCAACGGGGGCGCCCGCCGCATAGGCTTCGTGCGCGGCTTCGGTCACGATGCGCAGGAAAATGCCCGATGTCAGAGGACAGGTGACGTCGGCACCGTGCGCAGCGGCGAGTTGGCGGCGCAGCGTCGGCACATCGATTGCCTTGCCCTTGGGAATCGCGCGTACCGCCACATCGAAAATCATCGGCGATGCGATCAGCATCATCTGGCCCGCCTTCATCCCGGCGCCGTCCTTGGGTACCGGCTTGACCTCAGGCGGTTTGGACACGTTCAACTTGGCGGTAAAATTAGGTCTGGTCTTTTCCATGGTGCCCCCCCTCACTTCCCCAGCGAAAACACCTTCTCCGGCCGGGTCCGCAGCGACGCGAAGCGCGCTTTTTCCTCCGCCGCCACTTTCAGCAGCGCCGCGACCACATCGGGCGCGCTCTGGTTCGCGGCGAAGCGTTCCTGCGGGTCGCGCGCCATGTCGAACAGCGGGGTATAGCCAAACAGCGACAGCGGCAGGTCGAGCCCGCGATAACTCTCGCGCAGCACCAGTTTCCACTGCTGGGTGCGGATGCCCGCGACATCTTCGTTGTTGAACAGGATCAGATGATCGTGCGGGCTGGTCTTGCCCCCCGCCAGCACGCCGCCGATGTCGCGCCCGTCGATCTCGACGCCCGGCGGCGGCGCGATGCGCGCATAGGATAGCAGCGTCGGCATCACGTCGATGCCGCTGGCGATGGCGTTGCTGCGCCGTCCGGCGGGGATGCGCCCCGGCCAGCGCGCGATGAACGGCACGCGGTATCCGCCGTCGAACCCCGGCCCGCCCTTGCGCCCGTGCAGCCCGCCATTGTCGCCCTCAAACCACGGGCCATTGTCGCTGGTCAGCATGACGATGGTGTCGCGGTCGTGCCCGCCGCGCTTCAGCGCCGCCATCACCGCACCGACGCTGGCGTCGAGTTCTTCGACGACATCGCCATAGGCATGCGCGGCGCTGTGCCCCTTATGGTCGGGACCCGGCACCAGCGGCAGGTGCGGCGCGGTGTGCGCCAGCATCAGAAAGAATGGCGCGCCACCCGGTCGCTGGCCGTCGATAAAGCCGGTCGCGGCGGCGGTGAAATCGGCGGTCAACTGCGCGAAATCGACCGTGTCATGCTTGACATAATCAACCCCCGGGGTGCGATCATCAAACAGCGCGAGCGGCTTCATATCGTGACTGTAGGGCAGGCCGTAATAACGGTCGAACCCCTGCACGCGCGGCGGCCAATAGGGCGCGACATGCCCCAGATGCCATTTCCCGACCAGCATCGTGGCATAGCCGCCACCCTTCAGCGCCTCGGCCAGCGTCACTTCGGCCAGTGGCAGGCCGTTGGTGTCGGCGGCCTGGATCACCTCGATCCCCAGCCCGGTGCGGATGGGATAACGGCCGGTGAGCAGCCCCGCACGCGACGGCGTGCACAGGTTCGCCGCCGCGTAAAAATCGGTGAGCAACATCCCCTGCCGCGCCAGCGCGTCGATATTGGGGGTCCGGATTGTCCGCTGGCCATAAGCGCCGATGTCGCCATAGCCCAGATCGTCGGCGACGATGACGACGATATTGGGTGGGCGCGCCGGTTTTGCACTGCGCGCGGCCGCTGGCGCCGCGACCAGCGCGAGCAACGCCAATGCTGCGGCGCGCATCGATATGGCGAGGCTGCGCGCACGCGTCGTCATGGGCGGACGATCACAAATGTATTTTGCATGATTTGGCTGGCTACCGGAACGCCGGCGGCGTCAGTGGCCGGCGAAAAGCGCCTGCGGGTGCGCGCCGTCTCGCAATATTTGGCGTCCGTCTCGGCGCTGCCGCTGCTCAGGATCGGTTGACATTTGGTGACGGTTCCGGCGGCATCGATGTCGAGCCGAAAGCCCCAGTTCTTGCCGCTGCCCTTGCTCGAATAAGTGAGCGGATCGCCCCATTTGTCCTTGGCGTCGATTTCGGCGGCGGGCGTCTTGACCTTTGCCATTTGCACCAGGTCGAAACCCCAACCGCTCAACAGGTCGTCGTGGCATGCCTTCATCGCCTTGACCGCATCGGGCAGTTCGGTCAGTTGCAGCGCCACCGCGAGCGCATTGTCGTTCATGACAAAGAACGACAATTCCGCCGGCATGTCGGGCGTCGGCCGAATTTGCGGCATCCCGATCTGGACCGCTGTCAGCCGTGTGTTGGCGATCATTCCGCTGATGCCATTTTGCGCGATCGGTTTGCCGTCGGGTGCCAGACGCAGCGAAAAGGCGTTGCGGTCGGCACGCAACATCGAATTGGTCCCCGATATGATCAGCGTGTCGCGGCCAAGCGAAAA
>JBEGPL010000186.1:0-8684 GCA_041181445.1 Pseudomonadota bacterium | reverse complement strand
CGCGCCAGTGGACCGCCAGTTCTGGACCCAACCATGCGGCAAGTGATGCGATAGCGGCCCAAATCATTGCTCTATCCGCCGGTCAATCCGCAACATCATAGGGCGCGCGCCCTGCGGCGATGCGCGCGGCTTTTCGTTTCAGGAACATCCCTGCATCGTCACCCATCGCGGCCATCATCGCCTGCGCCTCTGCCATCGCCGCCGCGTCCTTGGTCAGCCAGCCATGGTCGAACAGCGCCATCGCCAGTTGTTCGCGGCTGAAAATATCATCCTGCCGTGCCGCCTCGTCGCGTTTGGCCGCGACGCGCTTGGCCGACCAGTCGGCCCATTCGGGCGGCTCCAGCCGCATCCCGATGTCGAACAGCGAATCGCCCGGCCATGCGGTCCCGACATTGCCCGCCACATCGCCATCGGGATCGACAGCGCGCAGCCGGGCGTACCAGTCTTGCGCCTCCACCAGCAACGCGGCGCGGGCGCGCAGCACGGCGGGGTCGCCGGGCAGGTCGACGCCGTCGCCGGTCGCGCCCAGATGGTCAGCGGCAAATTGCGCCGCGTTGGCCGCGCTGTTCAGAAAACGGGCCTGATACGCCGCGTCGATGCCGGCCCGCGCGATCATCGGCGCGGCGCGGTCGCGGATCGCCAGATAGGCGTCATAGGCCTTGGCATGGTCGATCGGCTCGGCCAGCGCCAGTTCGAACGCCTCACCCTCCAGCGCGGCCACGTCCGTCTGTGCCAGATCGAGCCCCGTCGACAGCGCCGCCGGGGCCATGATCGGCGAACGGCCATCGGCGACCCGCACGATCTTGTCGGTCAGGTCAAAGACCGCATCGTCGCCCAGCCGCTTGGCCAGCGCCAGCCCTTCGTCGGTCGCGGCCTGATCCTTGGTCAGCCAGCCATGGTCGATCAGCGCCATCGCGAGCATCGATTCCTCAAACTCCAACCCGTTGAGCAGCCGGTCGAACCGCTTCACCCGTTCGCGATTGGCGCGCACCCGCCCCGCCGACCAGTCGTTCAGCCGCGGATCGGCGGTGGTCAGCCCCCAATCGAACAATTGGTCCGCCGCATTGCGCCAGTCGAACGCCTGCGCGTTTTCGTCAAAGCTCGTCTGGGTGATGGCATAGCTGTCCGCCGCGTCGATCAGCAGCGCGACCATGTCGGCTTCCTCCGCCGCAGTCGCCGGTTCCAGATGTTCGGCGGCTTTCATCGCATTTTCGGCCAGCCGGTCGCGCAAGGCTTCGGCACCCTCGGGCGTGTCCCCAAAGCGCGCCAGCGCGGCCTTGGCCGCATCGCGCGCCTGACGATAGAGGTGATAGGCACCCGGCTTGTCGTCGGCGCTCGATTTGTCGTACGCCGCGCCGGCGACCATATCGACCGCGTCGGCGGCGGACGACCAGTCGGTTGCGGCGGCCAGTGCCGCGCCGCCGTCATCGGCCTGCGCCTGTGCGCCGGTGGCCAGGCCTGCACCAGCCAGCATGAGCGACAAGATAAAAATGCGGATCGACGCCATCGTGATAATATCCCCCTGCCGGATCAGCATATGACCCGCCCCGCTTGACGGGCTAACCCGCCGCGCCCAAATTGTCTATGCGGGCGGCGCCAAAAGCGAAGTGATGCGCCGCACAGGAGGAACCGACGCCAACCATGGCCGCGATGCGCCTGTTTTTCTGGCTGATCCTGATCGGCATCGGCGGCGGTGGCACGGCGGCGATTGCGGCCGACGCACCGGCAACCACCGCGCCCGCCGCCGCCGCCTATCCCGCCACACCGCGCGGCACCGTGGTCGAAACTCTTTTCGGCGTCGCCGTCGCCGACCCGTATCGCTGGCTGGAGGATGACCGGCGCAGCAATGCGGCGGTCGCCAACTGGGTCACCGCACAAAATGCGGCGACGCGCACCTATCTCGACGCCTTGCCGGGACGCGCGGCATGGGCGCGGCAACTCGCCGTCGTGCAGGATTATGACCGCGTCGGCCTGCCGCGCAAAGCGGGCGGGCGTTATTTCTATCTGCGCGGTCGCGGCGGCGCGGCGCAGCCAAAGCTATATGTCCGCACCGGACTCGACGGCGCCGAACGCCCGCTGCTCGACCCGGCGACATGGCCGCCCGTCGGCGTTGCGGCGGACGATGCGGCGGCGGACGGCTCAGCCGCGCTCGCCGAATGGGCGCCCGCACCGGATGGCCGCCACCTTGCCTATGCGATCCAGGCCGACGGCAGCGACTGGCGCATATTGCGCATCGTCGACGTGCGGACCGCAGCGGTGCTCGCCGACACGCTGCGCTGGGTGAAATTTTCGACGATTGGCTGGACGCGCGATGGGCGCGGCTTTTTCTATTCGCGCTATCCCGCGCCGCCGCCGGAGGAGGTTTATCGCGCCGAAAACCGGGGTCATAGCCTGTGGTATCATCGGCTGGGCACTGATCAGGCCGCCGATGTGCGCGTGACCGGACTGCCCGAAGACCCGGCGTGGAGCCACCATGCGCAGGTCACCGACGATGGCCGCTTTCTCCTCGTCCGTTCGTTTGCGGGCACCGATGACCGCCATGCGCTGACGCTGTACCGGCTGCGCGGCGGCGATGTCGGTCCGCCGCTGCGGCTGGTGGGAAACCGCGACCACCGCTGGCAATTGGTCGGCAATCGGGGCGACCGCCTGATTTTCCTGACCAGCCTGGGTGCGGCGCGCGGTCGGCTGGTGACTATCGACGCACGCGACCCGGCCACCATCCGCGAATTGCTGCCCGAAGGCGAGCGCGTTCTCGACAGCGCGGCGCGCGTTGGCGACCGCATCATCCTGGCCTATCTCGACGACCCCGACGCCGATGTGCGGTTGATCGCGCTCGACGGTCGGGCGAAGGGCGCGTTGCGGCTGGGCGAGCTGGGGACGGCCAGCGGCTTTGCCGGGCGCGCACATGACGCCGAAACCTTCTTTGCCTTTGCCAGCTTTACCCGTCCGGCATCCATCTATCGCTATGACGTCGACACCGGCACCGCACGGCTGTTCGCGGCCCCGGCGCCGACTTTTGATCCCGCGGCCTATGTCGTCCAGCAGCGCAGCTATGCCGCGCGCGACGGCACGCGCATCCCCATCTATATCGTGGCCCGCCGCGATGTGCTGGACCGCGGCGGGGCACCGACGCTGCTCTATGGCTATGGCGGCTTTGCGCAGGTCCAGACCCCCGGATTCATGCCGATGCGCATGGCGTGGGTGGCACAGGGCGGCGTGTTTGCGCTGGCCAGTATTCGCGGCGGCGGCGAATTTGGTGCGGCGTGGCACGACGCCGGGCGACTGCGCAACAAACAGACGAGTTTCAACGACTTCATCGACGCGGGCGAATTTCTGATGGCCGACGGCATCACCGCGCCGGGCAGGCTGGCGATCGCCGGACGTTCGAATGGCGGGCTGTTGGTCGGCGCGGTGGTCAACCAGCGGCCCGACTTGTTCGCCGCCGCGCTGCCCGGTGTCGGGGTTATGGACATGGTTCTTTTCGACCGTTTCACCGCCGGGCGATATTGGATCGACGATTATGGCGACCCGGCCGTCGAGGGCGATTTTCGCAATCTTTACGCCTATTCGCCCTATCACAACATCCGGTCGGGACAGGATTATCCCGCGATTCTGGTCAGCACCGCCGACACTGACGACCGGGTTGTGCCCGCGCATAGTTTCAAATATGCCGCAGCGCTTCAGGCCGCCGCGATTGGCGGCAAGCCGCACCTGATCCGCATCGAAAGCCGCGCGGGGCACGGGGCGGGCCGACCGGCGGACAAGGCGACGGCCGAATGGGTCGACCAGCTCGCCTTTGTCGCCGCACATACAGGATTGATCGCCAAATGAGCTTTGCCTTTGCCCCCGATGCCGCCGCTGACCCGGCGACGCGCTGGGCGGACCTTGCCGATGCCGCCGCCGCCCTGACCGCGGGCGAGCCCGACGCCATCGCCAATATGGCCAATGTCGCCGCGCTGGTGTGGCAGGCGATCCCCGACCTCAACTGGGCGGGATTTTATCGCTTCGACGGCACCGAACTGGTGCTCGGCCCGTTTCAGGGCAAGGCGGCGTGCATCCGCATCGCGCTGGACAAGGGCGTTTGCGGCGCGGCGGCGCGCACGCGCAGCACCCAGTGCATCGCCGATGTCCATGCCTTTCCCGGCCATATCGCGTGCGACGCCGACAGCCGGTCCGAACTGGTGGTGCCAGTCGTCGTCGGCGGCGCCCTGATTGGCGTTCTTGACCTGGACAGCCCGTCGCCCGGCCGGTTCGGCGCCGACGATGTCGCGGGCGCAGAAGCGCTGATCGCCCGCATCGCCCCCGCGCTGACGTCCTGATCGCCGCGCAACCACCCTGCCCCAAATCGGGACAGCGCGAACAAGGTAAACGGATTCGCGTCAAAAGGCTGATTTTGCTAATAAAGCATTTACCAATGAACAACCGCGCAACAGGGCGCGACGATGGTGCACGGGGAGTTTACCATGCGGACGATTTTCTTGTTGGGGATTGCAGCGGGCACGCTGTTGCTGGCCGAAAAGGGACACAGCGCAACCATCGACCATGACCGCATGGGCGACGCCGCCGCCGTCGCGCTGATATTGCCGCAGAGCGGCCTGGTCACACAGGGCCATAAATCGCACGCGCCGCTGGATTACGGCGCCGATTATCGCGGCGACGACCGCGTCTATACCGGATCGCCCGACCGTGCGCCCGCCGAAAGCGATTATCGCCGCACCACCACCGACGCCGATTATCAGGGTCGCTGGACCGGCACATGGAACGGCACCTATGAAGCCCCCGACGGCCGCGAATATCATGGCACCTATGATGGCACATATGAGGGCGGCGCGGGCGCCGACTATCCGGCCCCGTCGTACCGCGACCATGAAGGCGACGGCGCTGCCGCATATCACGATCAGGAAGCCCGTTACCGCGAAGACGCCGAAATGGCGCGCATGTGCCGCCGCGACAATGGCGTCGGCGGCGCTGTCATCGGCGGCGCAGTCGGCGGCTTTGCCGGCAACCGCATTGCCGGGCGCGGCGACCGCACGGCGGGCACGCTGATCGGTGCGGGGGTTGGCGCCGTGGCCGGGGCCGCCATCGACCAGGGCGAAGACAGCAAGCGCTGTAAAGCGTGGATGTCGCACCAGCAGAGCGGCGGCTATTACAGCCAGGGCGGCTATTATCAGGGTGGCAGCGGCTATTATCAGGGCGGCACCCCGCCCGCTTATGGCGGCGGCTATGGCTATTATTCGCCCGGCGTTGTCGTGACGACCATCATCATGCCGCAACAGCAATATGTGACTGAAACGATCGAAACGACCACGGTCACCTATGAAAATGTTGCGGTCAAAAAGCGCCATGCGCCCAAAAAGCGCACATACAGGGCCAAACCCAAGCCGCGCTGCACCTGCCGCTGATCAGCCGACGGTTTCACAGTTCCGCCCTTGTGCGGTCGCATTGCGGCCCGATGCTTTGCGCGTCGGGCCGTTTTGTATTCTTCCCTTTGGCCGCGACACGCCGTAAGGGCGGGGCATGACGACAGCGCCCAAACCCATCCGCAAAGCCGTGTTTCCCGTTGCCGGACTCGGCACGCGCTTTCTGCCCGCGACCAAAGCGATCCCGAAAGAAATGCTGCCGGTGGTCGATCGGCCGCTGATCCAATATGCCGTCGACGAAGCGCGCGAGGCCGGCATTGAGCAGATGATTTTCGTCACCGGCCGCGGCAAGGGCGCGATCGAGGATCATTTCGACATCGCGTTCGAACTGGAAAAGACGATGGGCGAACGCGGGCGCGACCTGTCGGTGCTCGAAGCCACACGGCTCGGGCCGGGCAATTGCGCCTATGTCCGCCAACAGGAACCGCTGGGGCTGGGCCACGCCATCTGGTGCGCGCGCGCGATTGTCGGTGACGAACCCTTTGCCATTTTTCTGCCCGACGAATTCATGCTGGGGTCGCCCGGCTGCATGAAACAGATGGTCGACGCCTATGCCACGACCGGCGGCAATTTGCTCTCCGTGCTGGAAGTTCCGCACAACCAAGTGTCGAGTTACGGCGTCATCGACCCCGGCACGCGCGATGGCGCGCTCACGCAAGTGCGCGGGCTGGTTGAAAAGCCAAGCGTCGATGCCGCGCCGTCGAACCTGATCATTTCGGGCCGATACATCCTGCAACCCGAAGTCATGCGCGTGCTCGAACGGCAGGAAAAGGGCGCGGGCGGCGAGATTCAACTGACCGACGCGATGGCGACGATGATCGGCACCCAGCCGTTCCACGCGGTCACTTTTGATGGCCGCCGGTTCGATTGCGGGTCAAAGGCGGGCTATATCCAGGCCAATCTCGCGGTCGCGCTTGACCGCCCCGACATGGCCGCCGACGTCCGCGCCTTTGCCCTCGACCTGCTTGGCTGATCCTATTCCTTTTCCGCCAGCACGGTGCGATACAGCAACCCGCCGAACAGCCCGCCCAAAATCGGCGCGATCCAGAACAGCCACAATTGCTGGAGCGCCAGTCCGCCCACGACCAGCGCCGGGCCGGTGCTGCGCGCCGGGTTGACCGACGTGTTGGTCACCGGAATCGAAATCAGATGGATCAGCGTCAGTCCCAGACCGATGGCAATCGGCGCGAAACCGGCGGGCGCACGGCCGTCGGTCGATCCCATGATGATCCACAGGAAAAATCCGGTCAGCACGACTTCGATGATGAACCCCGACGCCATATTATATCCGCCTGGTGATCCCACGCCGAACCCGTTGGCGGCAAGCCCATTCTTGGCGAGGTCAAAACTGTCGGTGCCGCCGGCAACATGCGCCAGCGTAAATGCCGCGACGATGGCACCCAATGTCTGGGCGATGACATAGAGCGGAATTTCGCGCGCGGCAAAGCGACCGCCTGCCCACAGGCCCAGCGTCACCGCCGGATTCAAATGGCACCCCGACACATGGCCAATCGCATAGGCCATCGTCACCACGGTCAACCCGAACGCCAGCGACACGCCGAGCAGGCCGATACCGACATCAGGAAAGGCCGCCGCCAGCACCGCGCTACCGCAGCCGCCGAACACCAGCCAGAATGTGCCAAGAAACTCGGCCGTGCCTTTTTGCAAATTGGTCATTATTTTCCCCTCCCCTTGCGCGACTCAACACAGGGGGTCGCGCGCATATGAACAGGTTAGCATGATGACCGCGCCGGACAAGCTGATCGCGCGGCGGCGGCACCGATGGGGCCAGTCATTGGTTGTTCACCCTGCACATGCTAACCGCCTTCGTTGAAGCAAGACCGAAAGGCCGGACCATGCGCACCCCATTTGTCGCCATTCTTGCCGCGCCGCTGTTGGTGTCGGGCTGTGTTGGGACGGTGAAGTCCATCGTCACTGCGCCGGTGAACGCGGTCGGCCAGGCCGCCGACTGGGCGACCACCAGTCAGGATGAAAAGGACCGCGCGCGCGGCCGGTCGCTGCGCGAACGCGACGAACGGCTGGGCAAATTGTCACGCCAGCGCGACAAGGCGGCGGCCAAATGCGACGATGGGGACCGCGAACAATGCGGCCGCGCCGAAGTGCTGGATCAGGAAATTGAGGCAGAGATGGGCGCGCCGATGTGAGCGGGAGTGAAAGCCGCTGCCCTTTGGGGAAGGATCGCAGCTGGCACCGACATTGTCGGGCAGACGAAAGCCCCTCCCCTTTAGGGGAGGGGTTTGGGGTGGGGCATGTCACGAAACGCAGCTTCTAACTGACAGTCCCCACCCCCAGCCCCTCCCCTAAAGGGGAGGGGGGATCAGGCCGCACCGCTGTGAGGCTGACTAAGGCGTCTCCCCTGAAGGGGGGAGGGAAAGGCAGCCACCTTCACTCCCGCGCAGGCAGCGGCGACGCGCAAAATCACTTCGGCAAAATGCTGAAACTATAGGGGATATACAGGAACACCTCGGTCCCGCTGGTCTGGGCCCAACTCAGTTCCTGATGCAGGCCGCTCACCGTCACGCCATAATCGGGGCCGAACATGCCCGCATATTTCAGCGATTCGGCGGCGACCAGCTTGACCACCGCGTCGCGATATTGGTCGGGGTCGATGATCGTCAGTGTCATATCCTGTCGCTTTTCCAGCAAGGATCGCCCGCTCGCCGGAACCCCTTTGATAAAGGCTTCGATCCGGTCCTGCGCATTGTTGATCGTCGAATCCTGTCCCAGCGGCACTTTGACGTAAAAACTGACCTGATTGGTGTCGGTGCGGTTGCCCGGTTCGAACAGCCGCTCGCGATAATTGGCCAGCGTCATCGGCTCCAGCGTCACCTCGCCCGTGACCAACTGAACCCCGGCCGCACCCGCCCGCTTGATCGCGCTTTCCAGCATCGCGTGGATTTCCTGTTTGCGCATCGCAAAATCGCGCGAGTCCGACGTGACCGCCACCAGTTGCACCGCCGAATCGGCGCGGCGGCGCAGCCCGATCACCGGTTGTTCGTCCTGATAAAAATCGACGCTGTTGCGGCTGGCGGTAACGATCACCTCGCCCAGATTGCCGTTGTCCTGCGCCGCTAGCGGCATCGCGGTGGCAAGCAGCAGCACGCCAATAAGCAGTTGTTTTTTCATGACCCGTCTCCCTCAATTCCCCTGTGCGGGAGAGGCTGGCTTAAGCCGCCGCGCGGCGCAAGCGGTCATTGATCGCTGCGCCCAATCCCGCGTCAGGGATCGGCGCGACGGCGATGG
>JBEGPL010000185.1:0-2619 GCA_041181445.1 Pseudomonadota bacterium | reverse complement strand
GCTGGCGGCGGCGGGACAGGACGGCGTCGAACGCGCGCTCGCGCTGCTACAGGCCGAAATGGTTCGCGGCATGAAACTGATGGGGGCAAAGTCGCTGGCCGACCTTGGCCGCGACAATTTGCGCTGGCGGCCGGGGATGCAGATTTGATTGCGTTGCTGCTCCGCCGCCTTGCAACGGCGGTGCCGACTTTGCTCGCGGTGATTTTGCTGTCGTTCCTGCTGATGCGTTTTGCCCCGGGCAGTCCGTTCGATGGCGAACGCGCGCTCGACCCGGCGACCCGCGCCGCGCTGGAGACGGCCTATGGGCTCGACAAGCCGCTGTGGGAGCAGGCGGGGCGCTATATGTCGGGGCTGCTGCGCGGCGATTTCGGGCCGTCGCTGGTCTATGCCGACTTCACCGTGACCGACTTGATCCGCGAAGGCCTGCCGGTGTCGCTGCAGCTGGGCGGGCTGGCGCTGGTCGTCGCGCTCACGGGCGGCGTTGCGACGGGCGTGTGGGCGGCGATACGCGCGGGCGGCGTTGTCGACCGGATGCTGATGGTCGGGGCGACGTTGGGAACAGCGGTCCCGACGTTCGTGATGGGGCCGCTGCTCGTGCTCATTTTCGGGCTGTGGCTCGGTTGGCTGCCGGTTTCGGGGCTGGGTGATGCGGACGCGGGCATCATCGACCGGCTGCGCCACCTGATCCTGCCGACGCTGACGCTGGCGCTGCCGGTAATGGGCGGCGTCGCCAAACTGACGCGCGCCGGGTTGGCGCAGCAATTGGGCAGCGCACATTTGCTGGCAGCGGCGGCGCGCGGATTGTCACCGTTCGCGGCGGTCATCCGCCATGCGCTGCGCCCCGCGCTGGTGCCGGTGGCCAGCTATCTGGGTCCGGCGGCGGCGGCGCTGCTGACCGGCGCGGTGGTCATCGAAACCGTGTTCGCGCTGCCCGGCCTGGGGCGTTACTTTGTGCAGGGCGCGCTGAATCGCGATTACCCGCTCGTCCTGGGGGTGGTGACGCTTTACGCCGCGCTGATCATCCTGTTCAACCTGACCGCCGACCTGATCTATGGCTGGCTCGACCCGCGGATGCGCGCGGCGTGAGGGCGCCGCTGGTTCTGGTCGGGCTGATCGCCCTTGCCGCGCTGTTGTTGCCGCCACTCCTGCCATGGGACTATGCCAGCATCGATTGGGACGCGGTGCGCGCGCCGGTGTTCAGCGACACGCACCTTCTGGGCACCGACGACGTCGGCCGTGACCGGCTGGCGCGGCTGCTCGCCGGGACCGGCATGACGCTGGCAGTGGCGAGCGCGGCGGGGGTGGTCGCGCTGGTCATTGGCACCATCTGGGGCGCGGTCGCGGGCTGGGTTGGCGGCCGCGTGGACGAGGCGATGATGCGCATCGTCGACATGCTGTTCGCGCTGCCCTTCATGTTTGTCGTCATCCTGTTGATGGTGATGTTCGGCCGGTCGATCATCCTGGTCTTTCTGGGCATTGGCGCGGTCGAATGGCTGACCATGGCGCGCGTCGTGCGCGGTCAGGTGATGGCGGTGAAGACCCGCCCGTTCGTGCTCGCCGCCGAGGCCGCCGGCATGCCGCCCGCGCGGCGGCTGACCGGCCATGTTCTGCCGCATGTCGCCGGGGTCGCGCTCGCCTATCTGCTGCTCACCGTGCCGCAGGTCGTGATGGTGGAGAGTTTTCTCTCGTTCCTGGGGCTGGGGGTGCAGGAACCGATGACGTCGCTGGGCATCCTGATCAAGGAAGGCGCCGACGATATGGATGTCGCGCCGTCGGGGTTGCTGATGGCCGGCGGCGTGCTGGTGACGCTGGTTGTGGCACTGACCATCGCGGGCGAACGGCTGCGCGACCGGCTGAACGCGGCGACGGCGTGAGCGTTTTTGCGCTTTGCGGCTATGGCGTGGCGATTGGCGGGCGGCGGCTGGTCGGTCCGATCGACCTCGACATTGCGGCGGGCCAGTGCGTCGCGCTGGTCGGCGAATCGGGGTCGGGCAAGTCGCTGACCGCGATGACGCCGTTCGGCCTGTCGGCGGGGACCGGCAGCGGCGGGGCGATGCTGTGCGACGAGCGGCTTGACCCGGGCGATCTCGCCGGGCTGCGGCGCGCGCGGGCGCGGCACTGCGGTTTCATCTTTCAACAGCCGCTGGCGGCGATGACGCCGCACCAGCGCGTCGGCGCGCTGCTGACCGAAGCGGCGATGCAGGCCGGTGGCACACGGCCGGGGCCGGCAGCGCTGGCCGCGATGCTGACCGAGGTCGGGCTGGGCGAGGTCGGTCTGACCAGTGGTGCCGATTGGCTGGGGCGCTATCCGCACCAGCTGTCGGGCGGCGAGCGACAGCGCGTGTGCATCGCGGCGGCGCTGGCGCACAACCCCGCGCTGTTGATCGCCGACGAACCAACCACCGCGCTCGACGCGGTGCTCCGCCGCGAGATCATGGCGCTGCTGGACGAATTGCGCGCGCGGCGCGGGCTGGCGATGCTGTTGGTCAGCCATGACCTGGCCAGCGTCGCGGCGCATGCCGACGTCGTCGTCGTGATGCAGGCGGGCGCGGTGGTCGAGTCGGGGCCGGCGGCGGCGCTGATCGACGCGCCGACGACGCCCTATGGCCGCGCGCTGCG
>JBEGPL010000184.1:0-5975 GCA_041181445.1 Pseudomonadota bacterium | reverse complement strand
CAAAGCCGCCGCCGGCGAGCGCAAAGCTGCTGCACCCCGACAGATGGCGGGGGTTGGGGCCAAAATATTGCACCGCCTCGTCGCTGTCGGGCGCGTCAGAGCCATGGTCCATCGCGCCATGGTCCATCGCGCCATGATCCATCGGTTCAGCGGGGGCGGGGGCGGGCTGGGCATGCTCCATCTTTGCATGGTCATGCTCCTGCGCCAGTGCGGGCAGGGGGAGGGTGGCCATGAACAGCGCGTTCGGAAGCATGAATTTGGTGCGAAGCATCGCCATTAGATATCCTGAAATTGTCTTGCCTGTCAGGCCCGTTGAAAATCGCCCCCAAATCCTCCCCGGCACGGGGAGGATTCTCAAACATTGAACAGGAAATTCATGACATCGCCGTCCTGCACCAGATACGCTTTGCCCTCGGCGCGCAGCTTGCCCGCTTCGCGTGCGCGTGCTTCGCCGCCATGAGCGACATAGTCATCATAGGCGATGGTTTCCGCGCGGATGAAGCCTTTTTCGAAATCGGTGTGGATCTCGCCCGCGGCGTTGGGCGCGGTTGCGCCGGTGTGGACGGTCCATGCGCGCGTTTCTTTCGGCCCGACGGTGAAAAATGTGATCAGGTGGAGCAATTCATAACCGGCGCGGATGACGCGGGCGAGGCCGGTTTCGTGCAGCCCCATTTCCTCCAGAAACTCCATGCGTTCGGCCATGTCCATCGTGACCAGTTCGCTTTCGATCGCGGCGGACACGACGACCGCTTGGGCGCCCTCGGCCTTCGCTTTGACGAACACAGCCTGCGAAAAGGCGTTGCCGCCCGCCGCGCTGGCTTCGTCGACGTTGCACACATAGAGCACGGGTTTGGAGGTGAGCAGTTGCGCGGTGCGCAGCACGCGGGCTTCTTCCGCGTCGCGGGTCACGGTCAGCCGCGCGGGTTTGCCCTCGCGCAACAGGTCGAGCGCCTGGCCCAGAACGCTGGCCGCGATCTTGGCTTCCTTGTCGCCTTGCGTCGCTTTTTTGGCAAAGGCGGGGACGCGCTTTTCCAGGCTTTCCAGGTCAGACAGCAGCAGTTCGGTTTCGACCGTTTCGGCGTCGGCGACGGGGTCGACCTTATTTTCGACATGCTGGATGTCGTCGTCCTCGAAACAGCGCAGCACATGGACGATGGCGTCAACTTCGCGGATGTTGCCCAGAAATTGATTGCCCAGCCCTTCGCCCTTGCTCGCGCCGCGCACCAGCCCGGCGATGTCGACAAAGGCAAGCTGCGTCGGGATGATTTTCTGGCTGCTCGCGATCTTGGCCAGCGCGTCGAGGCGGACGTCGGGCACCGCGACATTGCCGACATTGGGTTCGATCGTGCAAAACGGATAATTCGCGGCCTGCGCCGCCTGAGTCTCGGTCAGCGCATTGAACAAGGTGGACTTGCCGACATTGGGCAGCCCGACGATACCGCATTTGAAACCCATGGTTCTGCCTTGTCGTGAAGGGGAGTGCGCGCCCTAGCGGTAACGCCGCGCCTTTTCAATCATGCACGGGAAGTGCGGCCATCCAGCGGTCGAGCGCCGCAGGATCGGACAAGCGGACGACCTTGCTTTCATGGCCAACCAGATGCGCTTCGGTGCGCGGCTTTGGCCCGCTGTTCCAGCGCAGGACATAGATCAGGAACTTCAGGTCAAAGCGTTCGGGGCAGCCCTCTGTCATGTCGGGGCGCGAGCGCCCGCGATAGGTCCCGATGCGGCGGAGCAGGCGCGCAACGCACAAGCGGACCGGATAGTCGAGGTAGATGACGGTGTCGGCGCGGTCGAGCCGCGGGGCCAGCGTGCCGCCGTAATTGCCGTCGATCAGCCAGCGATCCTGTGCGACGATGTCGGCGAGCCGCGCGCGAATCGCATCCTTGCTGCTTTCGACCCAGCCGGGCTGCCAATTGAGTTGATCCATATGGTGGACCGCCAGCCCCAGCCGCCCGCCGAGCGCGCGCGCCAGCGTCGATTTGCCCGCGCCGCACGGACCGATGATCAGAACGCGCTGCACCGCGCGTTCAATCCTGCAAACGCAGCGCCAGATCGCTGGCAAAGCGGACATCGTCGCCGCTTGCCAGCCATGGCGCTTCGGCGGCAATCGCGCCGAGCAGGTCGGACAGCGGGTCCATTTCGGCCTTTGCATAATTGCCGAGCACATAACCGGTGACGCGGTCCTTGTGCCCCGGATGACCGATGCCGATCCGCACGCGGCGGAAATCATCGCCGATGTGCGCGATCAGGCTGCGGATTCCATTATGCCCCGCCGCGCCGCCGCCGCGCTTCACCTTGACCTTGAAGGGCAAGAGATCGAGCTCGTCATAAAAGACAGTGACGGCATCCATGCCGATTTTATAGAAATCCATCGCCGCGCGTGCGCTGCGCCCGCTTTCATTCATGAAAGTGCCGGGTTTGAGCAGCAGAATGCGCTGGCCGTCGATGCGGCCGTCTTGGACCCAGCCGTTAAACTTTTTGGTGGGCGCGGTAAAACGGTGGACGTCGGCGATGACATCAGCCGCCATGAAGCCGACATTGTGCCGGTGCAGCGCATATTGCGCGCCGGGATTGCCCAGGCCGATCCAGAGTTGCACTGTTGCAGCCTCCCCGAAAACACGTCGCCCCCGCGCATGCGGGGGCCGCTGGAGGACTTAGCACAACGGTGCACAAGACGGCCAGCGGCCCCTGCCTGCGCAGGGGCGACGATTTGGTCTTACCGACGCAAACTCAGGCGGCTTCGCCGTCGTCCTTGGCCGTATCGCCATCGCTCGACTTGAGCGCCGAAGGCGCCACAATCGTCGCGATGGTGTAATCGCGGTCGGTGATCGCGCTCTTCGACCCGGCGGGCAGCGTGACATGGCTGATGTGGATCGAATCGCCGACTTCAAAGCCGGTGACGTCGATGATGATATCGTCGGGGATCTTGTCGGCTTCGCAAACCAGTTCGACCTCGTGACGCACGACGTTCAGAACGCCGCCGCGCTTCAGACCGGGCGACGCCGCTTCGTTGACGAACTTCACCGGCACTTCGACGTGCACGGTTGAATCGGCCGACAGGCGCATGAAATCGACGTGGATCGGGCGGTCGCTGACCGGGTGGAAGGCCACATCCTTGGGCAGGGTGCGGTGCTTTGTGCCGTTCACTTCGACTTCGACAACCGAGTTCATGAAATGACCGGTCATCAGGGCTTTCCACAGAAGTTTTTCTTCGACATGGATACCCAGGGGTTCTTCTTTGCCGCCATAGATAACGGCGGGGACGCGGCCTTCACGACGCAGTGCACGGGAGGCTCCCTTGCCAGCCCGTTCGCGCGTCTCGGCCGACAGCATCAGCTGATCGCTCATAATTTTTCTCCGAGATTGCAGATACACATTTCCGTCACGCCTCCAGGGATGACCATAACGGAAGGCGCGCGCATAAGCGCCGTTTGGCCGAAAAGCAAGCGCGATGCGCCATTCCGGGCGGCTATTGCAAACGCGCGACCATCAATCCCTTGGCCCGCAGCATCGCCAGCACCGACTGGTCGCCAACCAGATGACCCGCGCCGACCGCGATCATGACCGTGCCGGGGCTGTCCATGCGCCGCCCCGCCCATGTTGCCCAGCGGCGGTTGCGGCGGGTGATCAGCGCGTCGGACAGGCCGTCAACGGCGCGCAAATCATTGGTCATGTCGGCCTCCATTGCTATGATATTACCTGATTTCCATGCATCAACCATGTTTCGAACTTTGGCAGGTCCGGTGTCCCATCCGCGCACCGCGTCTTCCAGCATCGCGCGCTGGGCATCGGCGGGCAACCGCTCGAACAGCATCAGCTGTTCCGCCGCCGTCTCGAAACCGCGCACCGCCTTACCCGCCTGTTGAAAGCGTGTGGTGAGGATCGTTTCGACGCCAAAGGCGGGCGACAATCCCGCGCGCTCGGCCTGCGCGCGGCCAATCAATACGGTCAGGGCCCAATCATCATAGTCGGCGGCCTGATCCAGCGCGAATGCGCCGTCGTCGCCAATGTCGCGCAGCCGTGGGATCAGGTCCGGGCTGACCCGCGCCGACAGCGCCCGCGGATCGGCGCTTGTCGCCAGCGCCGCGAACACGGTAGGGGCGTCGCCCGCAGCATCGGGCGAAAGCTCAAGATAGAGCGTGTCCGACGCGGCAATCGCGCGGTCCACCGGCCCATCGTCCCAATCGATATTGGCGGGCAATTGGTGGACGGTGCCGAGGATATAGAGCGTCGTATCGTCATCGCGCACCGCCCAGAGTGCGGGCTTTGCCTTTTCCACCGGCGCGCTGCATGCGGCCAGGATCAGCAGGATTGACGATATTGACGACATGAAAAAAGGGCGGCGCATGGCGTTCACCATGGCGCCGCCCAACGGGGAAAGATAGGTCTGGGTCAATATTTGACGCGCGTGACCTTTACTTTGCGTTTGCCCAGATATTGCTGAACGCTGTTTTTGCCCGCCAGATGCCCGGCGCCGACCGCGATAAAGACGGTGCCCGGCTGGTCCAGCCGATTGTCGATCCATTCGGCCCAGCGCTTGTTGCGGCTATAGAGCAGAATTTCGGCGGTCTTGGGCGATTCCTTCATGCCTTCGTTGAGCAGTGCGCCAGCTTTCTTGACATCACCGCTGCTCCAGCTTTCGACGATCGCGTCGAATGATTTCATCGCTTCGTCGGACTTTTCGGCAATCGCCATCAGCCCTTTGATCTGTTCATCCTCGGGGGCGCTGTCCAGAAAGCCGAACTGTTCCTCGACCGTTTCGAGCCCCTTGATCGGCTTTCCCGCGCCGTTTGCGGCGACTTTCAGCACTTCTTCTGCGCCCGAATTGGGCTGATAGCCTGCTTTGGAAATCAACAACATCGTCGCCTGAAGGCTTACAAACCAGGGTTCGAGGGGTTCGAGTTGCGCCGTGTCCAATCCCAGTTTGGCAAAGCCGGTGGTATAGGCGGCACGTTGCGCCTCGGTCAGGCGGCTCGACATGGTCTTGCCGGTCTGGTCGACTGCCTTGCCGATGATCAGCGGCGCAAGGCTGGACGGATCATCGGGCAACACGACTTCGATGCGCAGTTCGTCCGACGTGTCGAACGCGGTCTTCACCCCGTCGTCGAACCAGCTGAGGCCGGGCTTGAGCAGATGCACTGTGCCGAACAGATAGATTGTCGTGTCGGCATCCTTCACCACCCATAATGCAGGATCAACGTCGCTCAGCGCCACGGCGGCGGCGGCGGTGGCCGGGGCGGGCTCAGCCGCAATCGCCGATGGCGTGCCCAATGCGGAGATGCTGGAACATTGCGCAAAGGGGAGCAGCGCGCAGCCGAGGGCAAGGGTCCTGATCAATTTTTTCATTCGTTTTTCCTTATTCTGCAAAGGGGGTTAGAGGGGAAAGCTCAACGAAACTTCAGCCATGCCCAGACGATGGCGTTGACGAGAAGCGATGCCATGAACAGCAGCATCGCGTCGACCGGCGGCGCGATACTTGCGCGGTGCAGCATCCACCACATCGGCGCGGGAACTACAAAGGCATACCAGCCCGCCAGCCCAGCCCAAAGCCAGGCGCGTTCCTCATGATCGTCGATCGCGCGGTGATAGACGGTGAGGCCGATCGCCATGCCGATTGCCCAGATTGCGGCGGCGGCAATGGCGAAGTCGGGCGACAGCGGCCCGTTGCCGAGCAGCGCCGAAGCATCGCTGCCCACGCTTTTCCGGTCGCTGACCAGCAAAGCGCCAATGACGCCGCCGACCAGTGCCGAAAAGCCGAGGCTGCCCCAATAAAGCCGCCGCCGCTGCGACAGTTTTTGCCATGAGGGCAAAGATGGTGTGAAAAGATATAGTGTGACTGCCGCGACGGTCAGCCCGACCAACGTTGCCCCAAAGCGTGGCGACACGGGCGTGCGGCCATGCTTTGCCGATTCCGCGAGGTAACCGCCAGCGACTCC
This sequence comes from Pseudomonadota bacterium, assembly GCA_041181445.1. Classification (GTDB taxonomy): domain Bacteria; phylum Pseudomonadota; class Alphaproteobacteria; order Sphingomonadales; family Sphingomonadaceae; genus Sphingopyxis. Next base: position 39 of record JBEGPL010000184.1, on the reverse strand, counting down.
GGCCAGAAAAACGGCGGTGATCAGACCGATGCAGAGTCC
>JBEGPL010000183.1:0-4437 GCA_041181445.1 Pseudomonadota bacterium | reverse complement strand
CGGCACCGGCGCATCCAGATCGGGGCGCGGGCGAAAAGTGACGAGCCCGATGTCATCATTGCCGTTCAGCACAGACACGGCGGTTTGCAGATATGTCGGGTCGCCGACGGTGATCCAGTCGTCCTGCATCTGCAAAATATAGTCGCCGGTGGCCGCCGCGAGGCCGCGGTTGCAATTGGCGCCCAGCCCCGAATTGCGCCGGGCCAACACGAGTTTGTCGTGCGGCAGGGCGCGGATGATCGCGCCATTGCGCGCGTCGCTCGCGTCATCGCTGATGATGATTTCCAGGCGGTCGCGCGGATAATCGGTCATCGCCAGAAAAGTTTCGACGGCGGCAACCAGCGTATGCGCGCGATTATAGGTGATGAAAATCACCGAGACCAAGGGCAGTGTCACTGCGCAATACCCCTTAACATAGCCACAAACCGCGCGAACCACAGGCGATGGAAAAGCAGGGCCACCGCGCAAACCAGCGACAGTTGCGCCAGCATGAGCGAAAATCCATCGAGCGCGAAGCCATGGGCGACAAGCATTTGCGTGCCGTAAACGGCGGCGCCGCTGCCGATGGCCACGGCGATACCAAATATGCGGTTCAAAATCGTGCGCCGCGAAATCCCATAGAGCGAAATGAGCGCAATCGGCCCGGAAAGACAGAGAATTTCGGACAAGGAAACCGCGAGAGTCACGCGCAGCAACGGTGCCAAGTCGGCTGCCAGTGCATAAATCAGCACTGCACAACCAATTTGCGCCAGGCTGCCAAGGGTCCAGACCATCGGCGCGTTGGCATATTGGATGGTCGCGGAGTGGAGCAGATAGGTCGGAAAGATCAGGATCGGCGCCATGAGCAACATCAGGATTGCGGGGTCATATGCAACCGCCGCGCCCACCCATGTCCGGAGCAAAAATTCGCCATGGCCGATCAAAAAACCCGAAATAATGCCAATAATCATCGCAAAATAATATTCAATTTCATTGAGAGTCTTCGCGACATGCGCCTCGCGCCCGGCAAAATGGTGCCGCGCAAATTCCATGCCCAGGATGTTGGTGATTTTGGAAAGGACCATGCGGCACAGGTTGCTGATGGTCCGGAGCAGGACAAATTGCGTGACGACGCCGGCCCCCGCCCCGACCAGCGCGCTCAGAAACATGATCGGTCCCTGCGCCATCGTGACCACCGCGATATAGGGGATGCCGAATGCCGCAATATTGGTTTGTGCGCCGTGCATGATGTCACGGGTCGGCAGGGCGAGCGCAAAACGAAAATCGGGATGTCTGCGCCCGATATCCGCAACCAGAATCAGCGCCCCCGTGCCCAGTGTGACAAGCGCATAGGCGCTCGCCGCACCCAGCAATCCGCCGCCCGCGATGACCGCCGCACCGACGGCGACAAGCCGCGCAATATCCGAAAAGGATTGCAACCATGTGCCGCGGCCGAACTCTTGCGTGACGCGATAGATGGCGAGCGTGTTTGACAGGCATAGTTTGACCGCAACGGACGTGCCCAACAGCAGCAATATCAGCGAGTCATGCGCGACGTCGCCCGCTTGATGCAATCCGAACCGGGCCTGCAAACCGGGCAGTGATGCAATCAAGACAGTGAACAGCAACAGGACGATGCCCAGGCCGGTAAACACCAGATTCGACTGACGATAGACTTTGACCGCGCGCGCACGGTCCCCCGACGCCGCGGATTTCACGATTTCGTTCGAAAAATTCATCAGGCAACCCGAATCGATCATGGCCAGCACCGCGACCATGGCCAGGCTTACCGTCCAATATTCGAACTCGGCAACGCCCAGGGTGCGGACCAGCACGGCGGTCAGCACGATCCTGTCGGCGAGGCTGACGATTATGGGTGCGGCCTGTCCCACAATATCATTGACCAGCCGTCGCACCTTGTCGTCCACCTTTCGCTTGCGCTGCAATCCCGTGTGCGGGCGTAGCCGCCGATCATGCTCAGCCCATGTTTGCGGGCTGAAGCGTGTTGTACGGACTCCAGCAAAATTCACGCGCGTCCAGTTGCCGCGCGATGTCGGGCAATATCAGGACATAATTCCATTCAAAGAAACGGTCATTTTCCGGATTATAGCTTTCAAACATGTCGACGCCGGATGCATGAAGCCGCCCAACGCGATAACCGGCCGTTGCCGCCAGTTCGAAAATATCGCGCATCGACCGGCGCTGTCCCAGCCACCGATGGTTATATTCGAACTGGATGACGTCGATCCGGTGGCTGGCCAGCCACGGGCCGAAACCTTCGATGACCGCAAAATCGTGGCCCTCGGTGTCGATTTTGAGCAGCGCGATGTGATCGATGCCGAGGTTTGCAAAATAGTCGCCGCCGCGCGCGACGATGACCGTGATCGTGTCGGCCGCCCCACCGGTGTCGCCGATCAGGCTGTTGGTGCCGCCGGTGGGCGCAACGATGTGGAACTGGGCATCACCATTGCGGTCCGACAAAGCGACGCCGTGGACGTGGACATTGTCGGCCCCGGCGAAGCGATCGGTGATTGTGGCGCGCGACACGGGGGTCGGTTCCAACAGATGATGGATCGCCGGACGGCCCGCGCGGGCAAAGGCGTCGATGGCCATGGCGCTCCACAACCCCAGATTTGCGCCGCAATCAATGACCACCGGGGCTGTATCCGACGTTTGCACCGACCGGGCGACGGCCTCGACCAGCCAGCTCTCGCCATTGCTTTGCATATCGTTGGGGCCTTCGCCGCGCGCCGCCATGTACAGCGCACGGCCAAACCGCCAGCTGAGCGTGCGGCCAAAGATTCGGACGAGCAATGCGATCATGTCAGGAACCTTTTGTGGGCGCAGGGCCCAAATGGGTCTGGATGGCGGCGCTGATCGCGCGGCCGGCTTCGGTGTAGCTATAGGCCGGGACCGCGCGGGCATAGGCACGCGCGGCGGCGGCTTCGCGCTCGACCGGGTGCGCCAGATAGTGGCGGATTTTGGCCGCCAGACTGTCGGCATCGGCAAAAACGTCGATCTCGCCCGGCACGTCGAACAGCGTGCGGACGTGGGCGCTGTCGATGTGCAGCATGAAGGTGCCGATCGCCGGGATTTCAAAGGTGCGCGCCGACACATCGTCCTGCCACCCCTGTTTGCCGCCGGGCCCGTGGTGGACGGCGATGGCGATGCGGGCATGACTTATGGCGCGCGACATGGCGTCGCCCACCAATGGGCCGGCGATGACTGTGCCGGGCGAGAATCCGGAAATCGACGAGGGCCACCAATGCCCTGAAATCGCAATGTCGAGTTGCGGCAATCGCTTGACCAGTCCGCGCATCCATTCTTCCTTGTAAGTCGAATGATTGCCGATGAAGATGGCATCGAACGGCCGCGCCGCCGGGGGAAGTGGCGGGTCAGGTCGCCAATGGACCCCGGGCGACCAGCCATGTTCGATCAGCACGGTCGGCCGGTCACCGCGCAGCACGCGCAAATGGTCCAACTGAAACTCCTTGGTGGTGATGAACAGGTCGAACCGCCCAAAACAGTCCGGATCGACATTGGGATAATCAAAATGAAAGTCGGGGTACCAGCAAACCGACCGGCATCCGCGTGTGGCGAGCTGGGCGATCAGGTCGGGCGTCGCGCCGATGCCTTTTGCAAACAACACGATATCGGCACCGTTGTTGGCGACGGCGGCGATGATCGCGGCCGCGAGACCCCGCGCCTTGGCGTGCGGCAGCAAACTGTCGGCGATACGGTGGACCCATTTGTTGCCGGGCGCGCCGATATGCCTGCCAAGTTCAACTTCGTGCACGTCCCATCCTTCGCCACGCATCGCGGCGGCGAAATGCGGAAAAGGCGCGGCCGTGAAAAATTCGCCGACCAGCACCGCTGTCCCGCTGCGCGGCCGCGCGGCAAAGGCGTTGACGATGGGGTTGTCAGCGCACGTCATGGTCAGGATGCTTCGCGCGGCGACGCAGGCAGCTTGCCGAGCGCGCGGAGCGCGGCGCGCAGGCCGTCAACACAGCAGTCATAATTCCATGCGGAGATGATCGCCCGGCTCGCGTCGCCCATCGCGCGGCGGACGTCAGCATCACGCAGCATCGGTTCGATCGCGGCGGCCAGTGCGGCCACGTCGGTCGCCGGAAAGGTCGCGCCGTTGATGCCCGGGCGGATCAGGTCGACGACCGAGCCGATTTCTTCGGATGCGACGATGGGCAGTCCCGCACACATCGCTTCGTTGACGATCAAGCCCCAGGGCTCGGCCTGTGACGGCAGGACAAAAATGTCGCACGCAGCGAGCAGCTTGGGGACTTCGCTCTGGTTGAAAAAGCCGGGGAAGTGGATCGACAGGTCGGGGTTTTCCGCCGCCTGTTCGCGCAGCGCCGCCTCCATCTCGCCTGCGCCCGCCAAAATGACATGGCAATCGAGCCCGCGATCTTTCAGCAGCCGCGCCGCGCCGATCAGGTCGCCTGC
>JBEGPL010000182.1:0-3438 GCA_041181445.1 Pseudomonadota bacterium | reverse complement strand
CTCGCCGCGCGCTTTCCCAAAGCGCGGCTCGAACCCGGCGACGATGATTTTGCCGCGCTGCTGGCGGATGTTGTCGCCGCCGTCGATGCGCCCGGCCCGGCGATGGCGGCGATCCCGATCGACGTGCGCGGTACCGCCTTTCAGGAAGCGGTTTGGCGCGAACTGCGCGCCATCCCGGCAGGCGAGACGCGCAGCTATGCCCAGATCGCGACAGCGGTGGGCAAACCCGGCGCGGTGCGCGCGGCGGGCAGCGCCAATGGCGCGAACAATGTCGCGGTGCTCATTCCGTGCCACCGCGTCGTGCGCAGCGACGGGTCGCTGGGCGGCTATGCCTATGGGCTGGCGCGCAAACAGGCGCTGCTTGACAAGGAAAGCGGCGCGGCCACATTGCTGTAATCAGCGACAATTGCGGCGCGTCGACTATGCTCTGCGGCCATGGCTGGGTCCGAAATGCTCCTAGACGAAACTGTACGGATCGACATCGACCCGCACGCGCACTTTGCTGGGCCATTCGACGCGGTCCAGCCATGCGCGCACCGCGTCCTGCAGGTTGAAACTGCGCCGGGCGTGGGCGAGCAGACGGAAACGATGGCGGCCGCGCAGGACGCTTAGGGGGGCGGGGGCGGGGCCATAGATGGCCAGGTCGTCGCTGCGCGGTGCGGTATCGCCCAGTTCGCGCGCGATCCGCTGCGCCAGCGCGGCGTCTTCGGCCGACACGATGATCGCGGCAAAGCGGCCAAAGGGCGGCGATCCGGCGCGGCGGCGGGCCTCGGTCTCGGCAGCGTAAAATCCGTCGCGGTCGCCCGCGACCAGCGCCGCCATGACTGGCGATGATGGCAGCCGCGTCTGGATGAACACCTCGCCCGGCTTTTCGGCGCGGCCCGCGCGGCCCGCGACCTGCGCGATTTGCTGGAATGTCCGCTCTGCGGCGCGCAGGTCGCCGCCGTCGAGCCCCAGGTCGGCATCCACCACGCCGACCAGCGTCAGGTTCGGGAAATGATAGCCTTTGGTCACCAATTGCGTGCCAATGATGATGTCGACCATCCCTTGCTCCACGGCGGTGACGAATTCGGCGGCCTTCGCGGGCGACCACAAGGTGTCCGACGTGACGATGGCGGTGCGCGCATCCGGAAAGCGCAACGCCACCTCGTCGGCGATGCGTTCAACGCCGGGGCCGCATGCGACCAGACTGTCCTCTTCCTTACATTCGGGGCAGGCGCGCGGCGGCGGCATCACATGGCCGCAATGGTGGCACGCGAGCCGCTGGACCAGCCGATGTTCGACCATCCACGCGGTGCAGTGCGGGCATTGCATCCGGTGGCCGCATGTCCGGCACAAGGTGAGCGGGGCAAAGCCGCGCCGGTTGAGGAAGAGAAGGCTTTGCTCACCCTTGGCCAGCCGGTCGGCCAGCGCCGCGACCAGCGACGGCGCGATCCAGCTGCCACGATCGGGCGGGTCCTGCGTCATGTCGATTGCGCGAATTGTGGGCAGGCTGGCCCCGCCAAAGCGATCAGGAAGCGCGATCCGGCGATACCGACCGCTGTCCACCTGCGCGAGGCTTTCGAGCGCGGGGGTCGCCGACGCCAGAATGACCGGAAACCCCTCAATCTTGCCGCGCATCACCGCGACGTCGCGCGCGTGATAGGGGGTGCCATCTTCTTGCTTGAAACTCGTCTCATGCGCCTCGTCGATGACGATCAGGCCGAGCGCGGGATAGGGCAGGAACAGGCCCGACCGCGCCGCGATGATGATCTGTGCCTGCCCGGTGGCGATGGCGTGCCACGCGCGCCGCCGTTCGGCCTGTTTCAGCCCGCTGTGCCACACCACAGGTTCGGCGCCAAAGCGCGCGGTAAAGCGGGTCAGCATCGGTTCGGTCAGCGCGATTTCGGGGAGCAGGATCAGCGCCTGTTTGCCCGCACGTATCGCCGCGGCGACCGCCTCCATATAGACTTCGGTCTTGCCCGACCCGGTCACCCCGTCGAGCAGCACCGGGTCGAACGCAGCGGCATCGACGGCGGTGGTGAGCGACGCGGCGGCTTCGGCCTGTTCGGTGGACAGCGTCGGCGGGTCAAAATCAGGGTCGGGCGCGGGGTAGGGGGTGTCGGCGTCGACCAGCACGGCCGTGAGCGCGCCGGTGTTGACCAGCCCGCGAATTACGCCCTCGCTGACATCGGCCATTGCCGCCAGTTCGCGCACCGTCGCCTGTGCCTGTTCCAGCGCCGCCAGCGCGACAATGCGCTGGGCCGTCATTTTGGCGGACAGCGCGCCGGTTGGGCGATATTCGGTGATCGGACGCTTGGGATCGTGCAGCGCGACGCCGGGCACCACCATGCGCAGCACGGCGGCGGGGTGGGTCAGATAATAGTCGCTGGTCCATTCGACCAACCGGCGCAGCGGCGCGGCGATGGGCGGTATGGCGCGCGCGTCGAGCAGGGGGCGCAGCCGGTTGTCGCCGACAAATTCGCCGCCGTCGAATGCGGCCTCTTCCCACACCACGCCGGTCATCCGGCGCGGACCGAGCGGGGCCTCGACAATCTGGCCCAAGGCGACATCCATACCCATCGGAACGCGATAATCGAGCGGCCCAAGGGCGGTGGTGAACAGGATGACGCGCGCGCGGCTCATGACCAAGCAGTGGCACAGCGCGGCGGGAACGACGAGTTTTTTTGTGGTTGGCGGACGCGAATCAAAACAACAAAAAAGGCGCCGGAGTTGCCCCCGACGCCCGCTTTGCTGTGCCTGTACGGCGCTGTTTCGGATCAGAAGCTGAGCTTCACGCCGACGCGGATGCCGTAAAGCGACTGGCGCGTGACCAGGTTGATGTTGGGGTTGCGCACGCCCGAGTAACGATATTGCGCGCAGGTTTGCGTCGTCGCGGTGTTGAGCACGCCCGTACCCGGTGCAGTCCCGGTCGGGGTCGCGACGGTCAGACACTGCACCGACGCGACCGCCGCCGTATAGCTGAACGGCACCTGGCGCAGTGCACCCCAATCGCTGTCGATCAGGTTGAGCACATTTTCGACATCGGCGAACAGCTTCAGCTTGGCGCTGCCCACGAACAAAGGCAGTTCCTGGCTGACGTTCAGGTCGACCTTGAAGAAGTCGGGCGAGGTCTGGCTGTTCTTGGGCAGGATGGTGCCGCGGAACTTTTCCAGCCCGAACTGGGTGATCAGCGCATTGAAACTGGTTTCGTCGGCTGTCGTCGCGAACGACACTTTCGGATCATTCGCCGTCGGAATGTAGGCCAGCGGGAGCCCGTTGGTGCCGACGGTACCAAATACGGTCGAGCGGCCGCTGCCAACGTCGAGCAGCGTCAGGCTATACGGACGTCCCGAACGATATTCACCGAACAGATTGAACCGCGTGTCATTGTCGCCAAACAATTGCGTCTTGAACCCGACATTGAACTTCCACTGGTCGCTGATTTCATAGATTGAC
>JBEGPL010000181.1:0-2838 GCA_041181445.1 Pseudomonadota bacterium | reverse complement strand
CTGCGACCCCAGAAGGGTCAATACGCCCTCCAGATTTTTCATAACATCCGAATTGGTAAACCTGATCACGCGATACCCCAACTTTCGAAAATAGTCTTCCCGCGTCCGATCATATTCTTGCTGAAATGCATGCGAGTCGCCATCAACCTCGATGATCAGTTTTGTCGACCGCGAATAAAAATCGGCGATATATTGTCCTACCACTTGTTGCCGCCTGAATTTGGTGCCTTCAAATCGCTTCGCGCGCAACTGATACCAAAGCCGCTTTTCGGGTTCTGTCATTTCGCGGCGCATGGCGCGTGCGAATGCGATCAGTCTTTGGTCGCGCATATGTCCCCCGCTCTGCTGCGACTAGGCAGCAAGCTGCCAAGTCTCGCTTCTCTCCCCTGAAGGGGAGAGAGGATATGGGTCAAAAGCCCTCCCCCCTTCAGGGGGGAGGGTTGGGAGGGGGGGAGTGAGCAAAAGCTCACTGTTTTCATATCTTCGTCCCCAACGCCTCGGCTACCGTGAAAATATCCTTGTCCCCGCGCCCGCACAGATTGGCGAGGATGATCTGCTCGCGGTCCATGGTTGGCGCAACGCGCATCACGGCGGCGATGGCGTGCGCGGGTTCGAGTGCGGGGATGATCCCCTCCGTCCGGCACAGCGCCTGAAAGCCCGCCAGCGCCTCGACATCGGTCACGCTGTCATATCGCACGCGGCCGATGTCCTTAAGCCAGCTATGTTCGGGTCCGATGCCGGGATAATCGAGGCCCGCGCTGATCGAATGCGCCTCGGCAATCTGGCCGTCGTCGTCCTGGAGCAGATAGGTTTTGTTGCCGTGCAGGATGCCGGGGCGGCCACCCGCTAGCGATGCAGCATGTTCCTTGTCCAGCCCGTGCCCCGCCGCCTCAATCCCGAGCATCGCGACATCGTCGTCGAGGAAGGGGTGGAACAGGCCAATCGCATTCGATCCGCCGCCAATGGCCGCAACCAGCAGGTCGGGCAGGCGGCCGACGCGGCTGAGCATTTGCGCGCGCGCTTCCCGGCCAATCACGCTTTGAAAATCGCGCACCAGTTCGGGGTAGGGGTGCGGGCCGGCGGCGGTGCCGATGATATAGAATGTGTCGCGGACATTGGCGACCCAGTCGCGCAGCGCCTCGTTCATCGCGTCCTTCAGCGTGTTGGCGCCCGACGTCACCGGAATCACTTCGGCGCCGAGCAGCTTCATGCGAAACACGTTCGGCTGCTGCCGCTCGACGTCCTTTGCACCCATATAGATGAAGCAGGGCAGGCCGAAACGCGCGCACACGGTCGCGGTGGCGACGCCATGCTGACCCGCGCCGGTTTCGGCGATGATCCGCGTCTTGCCCATGCGGATCGCGAGCAAAATCTGACCCACGCAATTGTTGATCTTGTGCGCACCCGTGTGGTTGAGTTCGTCGCGCTTGAACCAGATTTGCGCGCCTTTTCCATCGGGCGCGGTCTTGCGGACGTCGTCGGTCAGACGTTCGGCATAATAGAGCGGCGACGGGCGACCGACATAATGTTCGAGCAGGTCGTCGAATTCGGCATGAAACGCGGGGTCGGCCTGTGCGCGCCGATATTCGCGTTCGAGGTCGAGCACGAGCGGCATCAGCGTTTCGGCGACATAACGGCCGCCGAACGCGCCAAAATGGCCGTTGGTGTCGGGTTGATTACGAAGGGAGTTGGCGCGCGAACTCATCAGTGGCTTTCCATCAAGCCCCTCCCCTGAAGAGGTGGGGTGGGGGTGGGGGCTGTCAGTGCGAAACGAGGTTTGAAAATCCCCACCCTGCTGCGACTAAGCCCCGAACGATGTCCGGAGCAAGTCTCGCTGCCCCTCCCCCGAAGAGGAGGGGTGAAACGCCCAGCCCGAATATTAGCTGAAGTCGCGCACCCGTTGGCAGAAGGCCGCAATCTTGTCCACATCCTTGACGCCCGGCGCGCTTTCGACCCCCGATGAGGTGTCGACCAGCGGTGCATTTGTGGCCTGCAGCGCTTCGACAACATTGTTGGCGGTCAACCCGCCAGCCAGCCCCCACGGCATGCGCGGCTGATATCCGCCCAGCAGGCCCCAGTCGAACCGCGTGCCGGTGCCGCCGGGCAGCGTTGTCGCCGGCGCATCGAACAGCAACCGGTCGGCCGCGCCAACGAAGCGCTCAGCGTTCTTCAGCGCCTGCTGATCGCGAATCCCCAGCGCTTTCCAGACCTCGATCCGCATCGTGTCGCGCACCAGACGCAGCCATTCAGGCGTTTCCAGCCCATGAAACTGCACGACGTCGGGGCGCACGGTTTCGATGGCGTGCTGGGTCAGTTCGGCGCTGGCGCTGACGAGCAGCAATACAGATTTCATGCCGGCCGGCGCATGGGTGCGTAGTGCGGCGGCCTGGTCGAGCGCGACATGGCGCGGGCTGGATTCAAAATGAACGAGGCCGAAATGGGTCGCCCGCGCCGCCGCCGCCGCGTCGATGGCGGCGCGCGTGGTGAGCCCGCAAATCTTGATTTCTCTGCCCATGATTTGCGGAACTCAGAGCGTCGCGACAATCGCGCGGGCGGCCAGATCGGGGTCGTCCGCGCCGCTGATCGGGCGCCCAACGACCAGGATGCTGGCGCCGTCGTCGCGGGCCTTGCGCGGGGTCACGACGCGCTTCTGGTCGCCGACCTTGCCATCGGCGGGGCGCACACCGGGGACGACAAAAAAGCCGCTGGCCCATGCCTTTTTGGCGGCGGCAACTTCGGACCCCGAACACACGATGCCGTCGAGCCCCGCCGCGCGCGCCAGCGCGGCCAGCCGTTCGACCTGATCGTGCGGCGTCCCGATGATGCCCGTGTCTTCCA
>JBEGPL010000180.1:0-6190 GCA_041181445.1 Pseudomonadota bacterium | reverse complement strand
GCCTCGCCATTTCAGACCTTTGTCCGCAAACGCGACGGCGGACGCGATCTGGCCGAGGGTCCCGGCGCGGGTGACGACAAGGGCGGCATGGTCGTGATGCTGGCGGCGCTGCGCGCAATGCACGCGGCGGGGACGCTCAAAAATGCCAATATCGAAATTCATCTGACGGGCGATGAGGAAGATGCGGGCGACCCGATCGAACGCGCCCGCGCCGACCTGATCGCGGCAGGAAAGCGCAGCGATGTCGCGCTCGACTTTGAAGGGCTGGTGATCGACGCGGGGGCCGACATGGGCTCGGTCGCGCGGCGCAGCAGCGAAAGCTGGACGGTCAGCGCCACCGGAAAGACCGGGCATAGCTCGCTGATCTTTGGCGACACTTATGGTTATGGCGCGATGTACGAGCTGGCGCGGATCATTGACCGCTTTCGCCGCGACTTGCCGGAGGAAAATCTGACGTTCAACGTCGGATTGGTCGTGTCAGGGCAAGAGGCAGGGCTGGGCGCGGGCGGCATCAGCGGCACGGCGGCGGGCAAGACCAACATCATCGCGGGCGCAGCCATTGCGCGGGGCGACCTGCGCACGCTGTCCCCGGCGCAGGCCGACCGGGCCAAGGCAAAAATGGCGGCAATCGTCGCCGACCATCTGCCGGGGACCGGGGCCAGTATTGCGTTTGACCCGGGCGGCTACCCGGCGATGGCGCCGACGGACGGCAACCGCGCGTTGCTGGACCGGCTCAATATGGTCAATCGCGACCTGGGCCTGACGGCAATGGCGCCGCTCGCCCCGAAAAAGCGCGGCGCGGGTGATATCAGTTTTGTCGCGGCCGATGTCGCCGGCCTCGCCGGGATGGGCGCGCACAGCACTGGCGATCATGCGCCGGGCGAGACGGTGGACCTGGGCTCGATGATCCGTCAGGCGCAGCGCGCGGCGCTGTTGATGTCGCGGATTGCGGCCGAAAAAAAATAGCGCATGGTGCTGGCGGACCTTAGGCGGCGTTGCTCAGGTTCGGGGCTTCAACGCTTTTGACACCGTGCGCGCCGAACAGGTTCTGGACATCTTCGGCCGGCATCGGGCGGCCATAGAAATAGCCCTGGATCTTGCGGCATCCGAGCGCGCGGATCGTTTCGACCTCATGTTCGGTTTCGGCACCTTCGGCAGTGGTCGACATGCCCAGGCTGTCGGCCAGCGCGACGACGGCGCGGATGATTGCGATTGATTCCTGCGACTGTTTGGCGGCGCCCTGGACAAAGCTGCGGTCGACCTTGATCGTGCTGAACTGGGTTTTGCGCAGATAGCCGAGCGAGGAATAGCCTGTGCCGAAATCGTCGAGGCTGAGGCGGATGCCGAGCCCGAGCAACTGATCGAGCACTTTCACCGCGCCGCCGCCGTCGCGCAGGAAGACACTTTCGGTGACTTCGATTTCCAACCGGCGCGGCGGCAGTCCGCTTTGCGACAGTGCTGACACAACGACCGCGGCAAAGCCGGGATCGGTCAACTGTTCGGCGGACACGTTGACCGCGACCTTCAGGTTCGACGGCCAGCGCATTGCTTCGTGACATGCCGTACGCAGCACCCATTCGCCGATCGGCGAAATCAGCCGCGCGTCTTCGGCCAGCGGGATGAACTTGGCGGGCGACACATTGCCCAGCTTGGCGTTCTTCCAGCGGATCAGCGCCTCAAACCCGTCGAGCGTGCCGTCAGCGGCTTCGACCACCGGCTGGTAATGGAGTTCAAACTCGCCGCGTTCCAGCGCGGTGCGCAGCTCATGTTCCATCACGCGGCGTTCCTCGGCCTGGCTGTGCAGCGAGGCTTCGTACTGGAACACCATATTGCCGCCCTGATCCTTGGACTTATAGAGCGCAAGGTCGGCGTTGCGGGTGATGGTTTCGACGGTCGATCCGTCGCTGGGGCCCATGGCAAAACCGATGCTGGCGCCGACAAACAGGCTGTGATTGTCGACGGGATAGGGGCGGCTGATCGACGTGATGATCCGTTCGGCCAGCGCTTCGGCTTCGGCTGGTGACGGGATATCGGCCATCACAACGGCGAATTCGTCGCCGCCCAGCCGGCCGCACAGCGCGTTCGGGCCCATCAGGCCCTTCAGCCGCGCCGACACCTGTGCCAGCAATTTGTCGCCAACCGGGTGACCCAGCGTATCATTGACCGCTTTGAACCGGTCGAGATCGATCATCAGCAACGCACAGCGCGACTTGGCTTTGATCGCCTGGTCGAGCGCAAGGTCGAGCGTTTCGTTGAGGTGGAGGCGGTTGGGCAGGCCGGTCAGATTGTCGTAGCGCGCCATTTTGGCGATTTTCTCGGCTGATGTGCGCTGTTCGGTGACGTCCGATCCGACGCCGCGAAAGCCCAGAAACTTGCCCTGTTCGTCGACACGCGGCGATGCCGACAATTCCCACCAGCGCGGCGCGCCCGCAATGGTGACCGACACGATCAGGTTGGAAAAACTCTCGCGCCGCTTCATCCGTTCGGCCAGATCGTGCATCGCGGGGGCAAATTTGCCGGTTTCCCAGGCATCGCCCGACAGCGCTTGCAAAAAGGGCAGGCCTTCGAGTGTTTCGGCGGTCCCGCCGAGTGCATAAGCCAGACGCGGCGAAATATGCATCAACCGGCGCGACGAATCGGTCTGCCACAGCCAGTCAGCCGACGTTTCCTCGAATTCGCGCAGCAGCAGGCTGACGGTTTCGGTCTTTTCCTGCAACGACACTTCGGTGCGGCGGAACTGGATGTAGGATTGGCCAAAACGCAGGCTGGATAAAGTCAGCAAAGGCCCCACCAGAAAGGCGACGCCGCCCAGCACCGGCTGGCCCGCCAAACTGAGCGCGCCGCCGCCCGCGATGCTCACCGGAATCTGGAACAGCGCGCACGCCAGCGGGACGGTGAAGAACATCATCGTCATCGCGACCATCAACAACAGCACCACCGCCCACACCGTCAATGTCGCGGGCAAGTCGGGGGTCAGGCCCTGCAACATGAATGCGCTGCTCCACACCAGGGCGGTCATGACGGCATGGATATGGCTCGAACGATATTCGGCGGCCGCGGCAAAGGCGGTTTCGACAACGCGGAAACCCTTGAATGAATTGAACGACCACAGGCTGAACAGGCACAATGTCGCAAACCACGCGGCCAGTATGGCTGGCGGGACAACGCGGTAAAGCGCCGAAGCGGAGACCAGACCGGCCAAAATGTTGAGCCCCATGCGCGTTCCGCCGCGATTCCGAAAGGGGGCGACCTGCAAGGGACGCAGTTCGGCCTCTTGCTCGGTCGAAACGCCCAGACCCATCAGCACACGCGTGGGAATCAGGGTGCTCAGGTCAATGGGTTTGCTGTCATAGGTCACAGGGGCGGGTGTAACCGTTGGAGGTTACCCAAGCGTAACTGCGGGGCGGGCCGGACGCGGCAATTTTCCGGGGTTTCGCCGCCAAAAGCGCCAAAACTGTCTCAAATCAGGATTCGGCTGGTGCGCGGTGTCAGGCGGCGATCGCAAAGGGACGGATTTCGCCCGCCAGATAGAGCGCGCGCGCCTTTGAACGGCTGAGTTTGCCCGAACTGGTGCGCGGCAAGGTGCGCGGCGGAACCAGTTCGACCAGGCAATGCATGCCGGTGATGGCGCGGACGCGCTCGCGGATGGCATCGCGCAGCCGCGCGCGTTCGCCATCGTCGCTGGTGCGGCACTGGACGAGCACGGTCGGGGTCTCTTCGCCGCCCGGCGCGGTGATCGCAAAAGCGGCGATGTCGCCGGCCTTGAATCCCGGCAATTGTTCAACCGCCCATTCGATATCCTGCGGCCAGTGATTTTTGCCGTTGATGATGATCATGTCCTTTGCCCGGCCGACAATATAGACATAACCATTTGACAGATAACCCATATCCCCTGTGTCGAGCCAGCCGTCCTTCATGCAGGCGGTGGTCGAGTCTTCGTCGCGGAAATAACCGACCATCAGTGACGGACCCGTGCACCACACTTTGCCGATTGTCTGGTCGGGCAGGATGCCGCCGTCTTCGTCGCGGATCGCAATGGTCATGTCCTTGACCGCTTTACCGCAATTGACGATCGCGCGGTAACGCGTGGGCCGCTGACCATCTTCGGCGACGCCCGACAGTTCGGTCTCCGCGACCAGTTCGACGACGATGCCTTCGCCCGGCGGCATGATCGACACCGCCAGCGTCGATTCGGCCAGGCCATAGCTGGGCAGGAACGACGTTGCCTTGAACCCGGCGGCGGCAAAAGCATCGACAAAGCTCTGCATCACGTCGGGGCGGATCATGTCGGCGCCATTGCCCGCCACGCGCCAGCGCGACAGGTCGAACCGTTCGGCCACATCCATCTGGCTCGACACGCGGCGCGCGCAAATGTCATAACCAAAGGTCGGCGAATAGCTGAGCGTGGTGCCGCTGTTGCGGCTGATCAGGTCGAGCCAGGCGAGCGGCCGGCGCGCGAAATCCTCGGTCTTGAGATAATCGGCCGAGACCTGGTTGGCGACGAGGCCCAGCAGGCAGCCGACCAGCCCCATGTCATGATACCAGGGCAGCCACGAAATACAGCGATCGGTGTCGGCAACATCCATTCCGTGCGAATGCGCGGATAAATTGTTGAGCAGCGCGGCGTGGGTCACCGCCACACCGTGCGGAAACCGCGTCGATCCGCTGCTATACTGAAGGTAGCAAACCGCGTCGCTGGCCTGCGGCGGCAGTGCGGATTGCGGGGCGGGGCGCGCGGCGAATTCGGTCCAGTCGATCGGCGCGACGCCGCGCAAATTGGCCGCATCGACCGCCATTTCCGCGATTTCTGGCGGAAAAAACAGCATTTTCGGGTCGGAACTTTGCAACTGGACCGCAAGCTGTTCGACATAGCTGTCGCGGCCGCCAAACGACGTCGGCAGCGGCAGCGGCACGGGCCACGCCCCGGCATAGACAGCACCGAAAAACAGCGCAGCGAATTCCGGACCGGTTTCGGCGATCAGCGCGATCCGGTCCTGCGGCTGAACCCCGGCAGCGATCAGCCGATAGGCGGCGGAAAGCGCGTCGGCGCGCATTTCGGCATAGGGATAGGGCCGCGCCAGCCGCCCGCGCGGATCGTGAAAATTCAGCCCCCGGGCGCCGCGCGCCGCATAATCGAGCGCTTCGCCCAGCGTGGCAAAGTCCGACTGCCGCCGCGGCAGGCTGTCTTCGGTCGGGGTCGGGGTCAGGGCCTCTGGCGCGCTTTCGGTCATCGCAATCCTGCTTTTTGTGGTTGGGGCAGCTTGATGCGTGTCCGCCTGCAATATCGGTTCCACCATCGTTGATCCCCGCTCGCCATTCGGTTGTCGCATATTCGCCAGTCCGCAAAGGTCCGGTGCGCCGCGCTCATCCCATTCTTTGCCAAGGTTGGACGTTCGCAATCCGGCGTGACTGTGGCATAATCAAGGCATATGGCTCGCCGTCCGACCACACCCCGCCGCCCACCGCCGCCAATTGGCGCGGAAAAGCTGGCCGAATTGGCGCTGGCCTATGTCGCAAGATTTGCGACGACGCGGGCGCGGCTCGCCCGCTATCTGGGGCGCAAGGTCAGGGAACGCGGCTGGGACGGGCCGGACGATGCGGGCGCGGTCATCGCCGCGCTGGTCGCAAAATATGCCGACCAGGGCTTCGTCGATGATGTCCGCTTTGCCGAGGCGCGCGCCGACAGCCTGTCACAGCGCGGTTTCGGCCTGCGCCGCGTGCGGCAAACGCTGTGGAGCGATGGGATCGCCGCGGCCGATGCCGAACCGGTGATCGACGCGCGCGTTGACACGGCGTGGGACACGGCGGTCGCCTTTGCCCGGCGGCGGCGCGTCGGGCCCTTTGCTGCCGCGCTGGTCACCGATCCCAAGCTGCGCGCGCGCCATATCGCCGCCTTTATGCGCGCGGGTCATGCGATGTCGCTGGCGCTGCGACTGTTGGCGATGCCCCCGGGCGCGTCGCTGCTGGACGAAGGCGATGCCGACCGCCTATAGCGGGGCATTATTTTCCCCGGGGAGAGAGATTGATGCGCATCCTCTTTCTGGCTGCGGCGTTGTGCGCGGCGGCACCGCTGACGGCCTGTGCCGCTGATGGCGCGGCGGAGGCCGAAGCCGCCAAGTCGGCGGTGGTGACAATCGCCACAGGCGCGGCGCAGCATCGTTTTCGCGTCGAAGTTGCGCGCACGCCCGAG
>JBEGPL010000179.1:0-5268 GCA_041181445.1 Pseudomonadota bacterium | reverse complement strand
CCGATGGCGCATCTGTTCGATATCGACCAATATGTACAGCGCGAAGGCCATTGGCAGGGCAGGCAGCGCCGCTATTATGACATGATGTGGGAAGGGCGACGGATCTGGGGCGTGACGGCGGGCATCATCGTCAATCTGGCGCGGCGGCTCAAGCTGTGAGCGGGCGGCGGTGAACGCGGTGGCCGACGTGCTGCCCGATGCATCGTGGCGGCATCATCGCGGACTGGTGCGCATCATCGCGCTGATGCACGGCGCGGGCCTGCCGGTGCGCTTTGTTGGTGGCGCGGTGCGCGACAGTTTGATCGGCGCAGCTGTGACCGACGTCGACCTCGCGACCCCGGCGCTGCCCGCCGACGTCACGCGCGTGCTGGCGGCGGGCGGGGTCAAGGTGGTGCCCACCGGCATCGACCATGGCACGGTGACGGCGGTCGCCGACAGCAAACCTTATGAGATCACAACATTGCGCCGCGATGTGTCGACCGACGGACGGCACGCGACAGTGGCCTTTTCCGATGACTGGCGCGACGACGCCGCACGGCGCGATTTCACGATCAACGCGCTCTATGCCGATCCGGCGACGGGTGAAGTGTTTGACGATTTCGGTGGCCGCGCCGACCTGTCCGCCGGATGCGTGCGCTTCATCGGCGATCCGGCGGCTCGCATTGCCGAGGATCATCTGCGCATCCTGCGCTATTACCGCTTTGCCGCGCGCTTTGGTAGCGGTGCGCGCGATGCCGCCAGCCATGCCGCCGTTGTCGCCGCCGCGCCCGCGCTGATGACATTGTCGCGCGAACGTGTGGCGGACGAGGTGATGAAGCTGCTTGCGCTGCCCGATCCGGTCGGCGCGGTGACGGCGATGGCCGACGACGGTATTTTGGCGACGATTCTGCCCGAATCGGGTGACGACGCGTCGGGGCGGCTGGCGGTGCTGATCGCGGCCGAAGCGGCATCGGGGACGGCGGCCAGTTCGGCCCGCCGGTTGATCGCGCTGCTGCCGCCCGACGCGGCGCTGGCGGACAAGGCCGCGACGCGGCTCAAAATGTCGAAACGGCTCCGCAAGCGGATCGCCGCAGCGCGCGGCGTGGTGCCGGTGCCCGGCGCAGCGCCGCAGGTGCGCGCCGCCGCTTATCGGCACGGCGCCGAAGCCGTGACCGACGCATTGTTGCTGGCGGGCGATGCGGCGGGCGGCGGTGCGCTGATCGGCTGGGATATCCCGCGCCTGCCGGTCGGCGGCAACGATGTGCTGGCGCGCGGGATTTCGGCGGGACCGGACGTCGCGGCGCTGCTCAAGACGGTCGAGGATCAATGGGTGGCCGAAGGGTTCCCGGACCGCGCCCGCACGCTGGCGCTGCTCGATCAGATCAGCGGCTTGCCGAGCGAATTGCGCCAATAGGCAAGGGCGTCGTCGGCGCCCATCGGCTTGGCAAAATGAAAGCCCTGCGCATAATCACAGCCCAGCGCGGCAAGCAGCCGCGCCTGTTCGCCGGTTTCGATACCTTCGGCGGTGGTTTGCATGCCCAGCGCCTCGGCCAGACTCTGGATGGTGCGGACGATGGCGACCTTGTCGCGGTCGACCGTCATGTCGGTGACAAAGCTGCGGTCGATTTTCAGCACATCGATGGGCAGGCGTTGCAGATAGGCAAGGTTCGAATAGCCGGTGCCGAAATCGTCCATCGCGATCCGGGTGTTCAGCGCCTTCAGCTCGCCCAGCACCGACAGCGCCAGATCGGGATCGCCGATGATTGCGCTTTCGGTCAGTTCCAGCATCAACCGGTCGCCGCTGATGCTGTGGCGGGCCAGCGCGGCGCGCACCTGCGCGGCGACATCGTCGCGGACCAGCTGAATCGACGACACATTGACCCCGACATAAATGTCGATGGGTGAGCCGCCATTGGCCGCGTCCCAGCGCGCCAGAGTGGCCGCAGCTTCGGCAATCACCCATTGGCCCAGCGGCACAATCAGCCCCGAATCCTCGGCGATGGGGATGAATTCGCCCGGCGAAACCGCGCGGCCATCGGGGCTGGTCCAGCGCGCCAGCGCCTCAAATCCCGAAACGGCGCCGGTGGCAAAGGACACCAGCGGCTGGAACGCCAGATGCAGTCCGTCGGTTTCAATGGCGTGACGCAGCGCGGTTTCAAGGCTGAACCGGTTGTTGGCGAGTGACACGACTTCGGGCTCGTAAATTTCGATCCGGTCGGTTTGCTTCGCGCGTTTCAGCGCGATTTGCGCGTGACGGAACTGTTCGGCGATTTCGGTCTCGCCCGCCGGCTGAATGGCACAGCCGATGGCGCAATCGACGCTGACCTGCAGGTCGCTGATCCGGAACGGGTGGCCAAAGGCGCCGCGCACGCGCCGCGCAATTTCGCGCGCGTCGATCCGCCCGCCGGAAATGCGCGAGAATATCGCAAATTCATCGCCGCCGGTGCGCGCCAATATGTCGCCGCTGCGCAGGCTGGACTGCAGGCGGCGGGCGACGGTGATGATCAGTTCGTCGCCGGCAATTGGCCCGATATGTTCGTTGATCCGGCTGAACCGTGACAGATCGAGGATCAGCACGGCATGGTCGCGCGGGTCATCGGCCGTGTCGGCGACCAACAGTTCGACCGCATCTTCGAATCCGGCGCGGTTGGGCAGCCCGGTCAGGCTGTCGGACACCAGCTCGCGGCGCAGATTGCGTTCAATCGCGACTTCCTGCGTCCGGTCGACAAAGCTGAGCAGGAACAGGTCGGGTGCAAAGGCCAGCCGGGTCAGCACCGCGCGGTAATCGCGGCCCGACACGCCGTCGCCCAGGCGGCAGGTCAGTGTCTGTTGATCATTGCCATCCGCCGCCACGCCGATCGCGCGGGTCAGTTCGGCGGGCAGGCCCAGCCCGGTCGGGCTGACGTTCAGCGTGGCAAACCGGCCGTTGGCGGCGTGGACACTGAAATGGCCGCGGGCATGAGGCCGCACGACAGCAGCCGGAATCGGCAGCGATTCCAGCCAGATGAACGCATCCTCGGCCGGTGCCAAGGCGACCGGCGGCGTTGATGCGACATTATTTTTTTTGTGCGCAAGACCCATGGTGCTGGCGATAGCAGCGCGCCGTAAACATATGGTTACAACCCGGTTAGTGCATTATCCGAAGCGATTATTGCGCGGGAAGCCGGTCGGCGGCATCCGTCCTGCGGCGCCGCGCGCGACGCGCCACAGCGTCAGATCGCCCTCGGTCCGGGTGCGTCCGCTGTCGCCACCCATCGACCAGCTGAGGCCATCGGCAAAGCGGAAACTGATCGCGTCGGACAGGCCGCCGTCGCGGTAGCGTTGCAGCGTGACGCCCTGACCGCGCGCCATGACCGGCACTTCATCGAGCGGAAAGACCACCAGTTTACGGTTTTCGCCGACGACCGCGACGCTGTCGTCGTCCGCCTTGATGATATGGACGACCGCCAGGCTCTGGCCGGCGCGGATGTTGACGACCTGGCGGCCTTTGCGCGTTTCGGCGACGATGTCGGCCATCGCGGCCCGGAAGCCATGGCCGCTGGTCGATGCCAGCAACAATTGCCCGTCGGGGCGCACAACGTCGAGCGCGACGATCCGCGCGTCATTGTCGATGTCGGCGATCAGCCGCACCGGCTCGCCAAAGCCGCGGCCGCCGGGCAATTTGTCCGCGCCCAGCGTGAACATGCGGCCGTCGCTGGTCGCCATCAGATATTTGTCGGTGGTCTGGCCGGGCACCGCAAAGGCGAGTTCGTCGCCGTCCTTGAACGTCAGCTTGGCGCGCCCGGCGTCGTCGATATGCCCCTTCATCGCGCGGATCCAGCCGCGCTTGGACAGGATCACCGTGACCGGTTCGCGTTCGATAAAGGCCTCGATCGAAATCGCGCGCGCGGGGGCCGCTTCGGCGATCGTCGTGCGGCGGCGGCCCAGCGGCGTTTCGGGGCCATAAACGGCGCGCAGGGCCGCCAGATCCTTCTTCATCCGCGACTTTTGCCGGTCCTTGCTGGCGACCAGCCTGGCCAGGTCATCGCGTTCGGCGGCAAGCGCGGCCTCTTCGCGCTTCAGCTCCATCTCCTCCAGCTTGCGCAGGGACCGCAGCCGCATGTTCAAAATCGCCTCGGCCTGCCGATCGGTCAGGCCGAATTCGGCCATCATCACCGGCTTGGGCTCATCCTCGGTGCGGATGATCGCGATCACGCGGTCGAGGTTGAGAAAGGCGATGATGTAACCCGCGACCAGTTCCAGCCGGTCGTCAATCTTGGCGATACGGTGGTTGGCGCGGCGGACCAGCACGTCGAATTGGTGGACCAGCCAATGCTCGATCACGCCTTTCAGCCCCATAACCCGCGGTGTACGATCGGCATCGAGAACGTTGAGGTTGAGCGAAAAGCGCGTTTCGAGATCGGTCAGCCGGTACAGGCTTTCTTTCAGGACGTCGGGGTCGACATTGCGGCTTTTGGGGATCAGCACGATGCGGATGTCGGCGTCGGATTCGTCGCGCACATCCTCCAGGATCGGCAATTTCTTGTCGGCGATCAGCTGGGCAATCGCCTCGATCAGCTTGCCTTTGGCAACGCCATAAGGGATTTCGCTGACGACGAGTTGCCACATGCCGCCGCTCTGGCGTTCGACGCCGCTGTCTTCCCAGCTGCCGTCGGTATTCCGCCCCGTGGAAAAGCGCGCGCGCGTGCGGAACCCGCCGCGCCCGCTGGCATAAGCGGCGGTGATCGTCTCGCGGCTGTCGACGATCAGCCCGCCGGTCGGAAAGTCCGGTCCCTGGACCAATTCCATCATCTCGGCCAGTTCGGCGCGCGGATTGTCGATCAACAGCATCGCCGCGTCGATGATCTCGGCGGCGTTGTGCGGCGGAATGTTCGTTGCCATGCCCACCGCAATCCCGCTCGCCCCATTGGCGAGCAGGTTGGGGAACAGCCCGGGCATGATTTCGGGTTCTTCATCCTCGCCATTATAGGTCGGGCGGAAATCGACTGTGCCCTCGTCAAGGCCCGCCATCAGGTCGATGGCAACGCGGGTCAGCCGCGTTTCGGTATAGCGATAGGCGGCGGCGTTATCGCCGTCGATGTTGCCAAAATTGCCCTGACCATCGACCAGCGGGTAACGCAGCGAGAAATCCTGCGCGAGCCGGACCATCGCGTCATACACCGCGACGTCGCCGTGCGGGTGATATTTGCCGATGACATCGCCGACAACGCGCGCCGATTTTTTGTACCCCTGCGAAGGGTCGAGCTTCATCAGCCGCATTGCCCACAGCAAGCGGCGGTGGACGGGTTT
>JBEGPL010000178.1:0-3390 GCA_041181445.1 Pseudomonadota bacterium | reverse complement strand
GCCATCGTGTCGACCAGCGCCAGCGGCAGATCATGCCCCATGCCGGGGATGGCCAGAAACGCCGCGTCGTCGATGTTGGCGGCGGTATCATGCCCGCCCGCAATTGGCGCCAGCGGGTCGGCCTCGCCATGGATGACCAGCGTCGGCGCGGTGATCCGGCGGAGCAGCGGCCGCCGGTCGCCATCGGCGATGATCGCCGCCATCTGACGCGCCAGCCCCTGCGGGCGAAAGCTGCGCGCAAAATCGGCGCGGATGCGGCGGTCGAGCCGTTCGGGGTCGGGCGGATAGGCGGGGCTGCCGATGACTTTAGCCGCGCGCTTTGAAAAGGCGATGATCGCCTCCGGATCGCCGCCGGTCGGGCGGTCGAACAGCAACGCCATCGCCGCCTTTTTGGGCCGCGGCAGGCGGCGGTTGCCGCTGGTCGACATGACCGATGTCAGCGACAACACGCGCGCACCGTGGCTTGCGGCGACATGCTGGGCGATCATCCCGCCCATCGACGCGCCGACGATATGCGCGCGTTCGATGCCAAGCGCATCGAGCAAGCCGACCGCGTCGCGCGCCATGTCGGCAATGCGATAGGGCACGCGCAGCTCCATCCGGAACAATGAACGCAGCGCCAGCCGCCGGACATTGGGCACACCTGCGGCGTCGAACGTGGTCGACAGGCCGATGTCGCGATTGTCATAGCGGACAACGCGAAAACCCTTGGCGACCAGCGCATCGACCAGTTCGACCGGCCACAGTGTCAATTGCCCGCCCAGCCCCATGATCAGCAGGATCACCGGGTGCGCGGGGTCGCCATGGTCCTGATAACAAATGTCGATGCCGTTGGCGGCGATTGTCTGTTGTGCGGTGTCGATGGTCATGTGCGGAAAGTCTTTCGCAAGAGATGTTCGGTCAGCTTTTGCACAGCAACTCAGTGCTGGCGAGTCTTTCCCCGGTCATAGGCGGGCAGCGCCAGTGACCAGCGGATCGCGGCACCACGCAGCATGAATCCCGCCAGCCCGGCCAGCGGCGCGGCCCATGCCGTTGAGAGACCAAGCGCTACCAGCGTCAGAAACAGCCCCGAGGCAAAAGCCGCCGCCGTCACATAAAGTTCGCGGCGGATGATGATCGATGGCACGCCGGCCAGCATGTCGCGGATGATCCCGCCGACGCAGCCGGTGATCACGCCCATCAACAGCGCCGGAACCGGCGGCACGCCCCAGACAATCGCCTTCGCCGTGCCAAAGACGCTGTACGCGGCCAGGCCTGCTGCATCGGCCCACTCGAGCAACTGCCCGTCCCACCAGCGTTGCGGTGTCAGCCAGACGGCGAGCGCGATGGCGATGCATACGGCGGCAATCGCGCCGTCCTGCACCCAGAATACCGGTGCGCCGATCAGCAGATCGCGCACGCTGCCCCCGCCAACGCCGGTGACGAGCGCGAAAAAGCTGGCGGTGACGATGGTCTGGCGCTGGCGCACAGCCATGAGTGCGCCCGTGAGCGCAAAGACGCCAATGCCCGCAAGATCCAGCAGGCGGAGGAGCAATTGGGGTTCAATGGCGCCCATGCTGCATCGTCAAATATGGATCGGCTTGCCGGTCACCGCCATCGCCGCTTCTTTCAGCGCTTCCGCGTGCGTCGGGTGGGCGTGACAGGTGAGCGCAATGTCTTCGCTGGTTGCGCCAAACTCCATCGCCAGCGCGGCTTCGGCGATCATCGACCCGGCGACGCTGGCGATGATCCACACGCCCAGCACGCGGTCGGTCTTTGCGTCAGCGATGACCTTGACCAATCCGTCGGTCTGGCGGTTGGTCTTGGCCCGGCTGTTCGCCATCATCGGGAATTTCCCGACCTTGACCGGCCCGCGTTCGGCGGCCTGCGCTTCGGTCAGGCCCACGCCCGCGATTTCGGGAAAAGTATAAACGACGCCGGGGATGACATCATGGTTCACGATGCCGGTCAGCCCGGCGATGTTGTCCGCCGCCGCGACGCCTTCGTCTTCGGCCTTGTGCGCCAGCATCGGGCCGGGAATCACGTCGCCAATCGCCCAGATGCCGGGAACAACGGTCTGGAAATCATGTCCGGTGTCGATCTGGCCGCGCGCGTTGACCCCAAGCCCCGCCTTGTCGAGCGCGAGACCATCGGTGTTGGGGCGACGTCCGATGGCGACCAGCACCACGTCGGCGTCGATGGTTTCGGCGGCGCCGCCCTTTGCGGGTTCAATCGCGACGCTGGCCTTCTTGCCCTTGACGGTCACGCCGGTGACTTTGGTGCCGGTTTTGATCGCAAATCCCTGTTTCTTGAAGATGCGGTTCGCGTCCTTGCGGATGTCGTCGTCCATGCCGGGCAAAATCTGGTCGAGATATTCGACCACAATCACCTCTGCGCCCAGCCGCCGCCACACGCTGCCCAGTTCCAGCCCGATGACACCGCCGCCGATGACGACCATCGTCTTTGGCACAGCTTTGAGCATCAGCGCGCCGGTTGAATCGACGATGATTCCCTTGGCGTTGTCAACGTCCGCGCCGGGAAGCGGGGTCACGCTCGATCCGGTGGCGATCATGATATTCTTCGCGCGATAGGCCTTGCCGCCCACGTCGATACTATCGGGGCCGGTGAAGGCGGCATGGCCCTTTAGCCAGTCGACCTTGTTCTTCTTGAACAGAAATTCGATCCCGCCGGTCAGTTCGCCAACCGCCTTGTCCTTTTCGGCCAGCATCGCCGCGACGTCGAGCTTGGCCGTGCCGAACGTCATGCCAAATTTGGCCAGATGCCCGCCCGCGACCTCGTCATAAAGCTCGGACGCGTGCAGCAGCGCCTTTGACGGAATGCACCCGACATTGAGGCAGGTGCCGCCCAGCGTGTCGCGGCTTTCGACGCACGCGACCTTCAACCCGTGCTGCGCCGCCCGGATCGCGGCGACATAGCCGCCGGGGCCCGCGCCGATGACGATGAGGTCGTAATCTTGGTTAGACATTTTCCACCTTTCAGTTCGTCATGCTGAACTTGTTTCAGCATCCACGGCCTGACCATGGACCCTGAAACAAGTTCAGGGTGACGAAGGGAGTTTCTAAAGATCAATCAACAGCCGGGTCGGATCCTCGATCGATTCCTTGATGCTTTTCAGGAATGTCACCGCTTCGCGCCCGTCGATCAGCCGGTGGTCATAGCTGAGCGCGAGATACATCATCGGGCGCACCACGACCTGCCCATCGCGGACGACGGCGCGGTCTTCGATGCGGTGGAGGCCGAGCACCGCCGATTGCGGCGGGTTGATGATCGGGGTGGACATGAGGCCGCCGAACACGCCGCCGTTGGAGATGGTAAATGTGCCGCCGGTCATGTCGGCCATCGTCAGCTTGCCATCCTTGGCGCGCCGCCCCAGTTCGGCGATGGCCTTTT
>JBEGPL010000177.1:0-3266 GCA_041181445.1 Pseudomonadota bacterium | reverse complement strand
AACGGTGGCATCTGTATTGACGGTATTGGCCGACGTAACGCCCACCTGCCCGATCTGCAGTCCCTTATAATCATAATAAAAGAACGAGCCGTTCGCGCTGAGTGTGCCGTCACTGGTTGCTCCCTTTATTCCGATTTCGCCCGCATTCAGAAATTCCGGATCAAAGGTCGGCACTGTGGCCCCGCCGGGGTTGATTCCGCCCGCCTTGTAGCCCCGCGACGCCGAAACATAGCCAAGGACCCTGTCCGAGAATTTGTGATCGAGAACGATGCGCCCCGTCATCGTCCCCTTGTTGAATCGCCCGATGGTGAACGGAACAAGGCTGTTTGGTGTTGGCGCGATACCCGGGGCAAAGAGTGGATCGAGAAATAACTGCCGCGTTTCGATATATTTTTTGTCATGAGAATAGCGAACGCCGCCTGTCAAGCGCGTCGAGTCCGAGAGCGCATAGTATAGTTCGCTGAAGAAGCCGTAGCTTTTCGTTGTCGATGGCAGCGATTCAATGCGGTAGCCTTCATAAACTGCGTTCAATCCGAACGCCTGCTGTGTCGCCGCAAGTGTGACATGGGTGATGTCGACCGTAAGGTTTGAGCGATAATCATAATAGTTACCGCCAATCAGGAAATCAAAAGCCCCGCCAAAATCCGACGCGAGGCGGGCCTCTTGATAATATTGTCGTGTTTTGGTGTCGTCACGCCGCGCGGATACGATGCTGTTATATGTTTGCGGGTTGCCATCGCGAAACAGGTCAAAGGTGATCGGTCGCGACAGCGGCACATTGGATACGAACCGGTCAAAATCATTGCGGATATCAGAGTGAACTTCCTGATAACCCGTCAGAGATGTCAGCGAAATGTCGCCGAAATCATGCTGCAGCTCGAACGAGGCATTCCATTCCTCGATGTTTATTTGCGGATCAATATCCTGGTTGATCTGACGAAGATTGGCAGGATTGACCGAGTTGGCGAAATAGTCCCCGGCCGGAAAAAGACCGGTAATCGAGCGCAGAAAATTAAAGATCGTCGTGCGTGAATCGGGCGTTTCAAAGCCGCGCTCCAGTGGCGAGCAACCAATCGCCGCATCTTTCTTACAGATTCCCTTAGTACCGTTGTTGCGGCGATCATCCTCATTGAAATAGCTCACAACCAAGTCAGCGCGCGTATCGCCAAGATCAAGGCGCGCACTCCCGCGCAGACCATACATGTGCCGGTCATCCACGTCATGGCCGTTGAAAATGTTTGTCGTATAGCCGTCACGATCGAGAAAGAAGCCCGCAATGCGCACGGCCAATGCGTCACCTAGTGGAGCATTGAGCGCGCCCTTCAACTTGATGCTGCCATAGTTGCCGTATGAGCCAAAAACGAAACCGCCGAGTGCGCTGGTCGGCTTTTGCGTGATAATGTTGAGCACGCCTGCGGTTGTGTTTCGGCCGTAAAGCGTCCCCTGTGGCCCGCGAAGCACCTCTATCCGCTCGATGTCGAAATATTCGGCGGCGCTTGCTGGCTGACCCAGATAAACGCCGTTGACATGGTATCCGAGGCCGCCTTCCGAGGTCGACGAAATGGCGAGATTGCCAACGCCGCGAAGCGAAGCACCAACGTCCGTGACGGTCAGATTGGGCACCGAGAAGCTAAGATCAGTGACATCGTCGATGGCTTTGTTGTCGAGGGTCGCAGCGTTGAACGCAGTTATGGCAATGGGTACATCCTGCAAATTCTGTTCGCGCTTTTGTGCAGTCACGACAATCACATCGTCACCCACTGACTCCTCTTCGGCTTCTTGTGCTTGCACGGCCAGCGGGGCCATCATTGCGGCTAGCGCGACCGATGTGGTCAGAAAGCGAGCGGTGCGCCGCGAGGAGAGCGATTCGCCCGCACAGTTTGGCCACAGGCGCGCAAGAAATTTGGTCGATTGCATGGTTCAAAAGCCTCCCAATGCGGGTGCGCGAACGGCACCTGTCGGAAGGCGGAATAGATATAAATATATAATTCGTCAATAGTGAGTCTAAAAACGATCAAAATTGTCGCAAATACCACGCATTATCCTGTCCTTGTTGACGATGAACTTAGCAACTCTCGCCTAATCCACTTCAAACGCGATCAGCGTCTCGCACGCCAGTCCGGCTTCGGCCAGCCTCCGTGATCCGCCCAGATCAGGCAGGTCGATGACGAACAGCGCCGCCACCGGGATCGCTCCGGCGCGGCGCATCAATTCGGCGGTGGCGACAATCGTGCCGCCGGTGGCGAGCAGATCGTCGACCAGCAGCACGCGGCTGCCCGGGGCGACCGCGCCGTCGTGCAGTTCCAGCCGGTCGGTGCCATATTCGAGTGCATAGTCGACGCCGATGGTCACGCCGGGCAATTTCCCCGCCTTGCGCACCGGGATGACGCCCAGCCCCATCTGTACCGCCATCGCCGCACCGAACAGAAAGCCGCGCGCCTCGACCGCGACAATCGCTTGCGGGTGGTAGGGCGCGGCGCGTTCGCACAACTGGCGGATCGATTCGGCAAAGCCCGCCGCGTCGCCGATCAGCGTCGTGATGTCGCGAAACTGAATACCCGGTTTGGGAAAGTCGGCGATGGTGCGCACCAAAAGCGAAAGGTCGGGCCGCGCCGCTGGCACGCCCGACCCTGTGCTGTTCGCGTTCACGCGATCAATGCTTTTTGTCGGCCCAGATGTTCCGGTATGACAGATAGGCGAGCACGGTGAACATCAGCAGAAAGCCCATGATCGCGCGGCCCAGGTTGAACCGGTCAACCAATTTGGGTTCGGCGGTCCACACCAGAAATGCCGAAACGTCGCGCGCCATATGGTCGACGTCGTTCTTGGCGCCGTCGGCAAAGGTCACCTGACCATCGGCCAGCGGCTTTGCCATCGCCAGATTGAGGCTGTGGAAATAGGGGTTGAAATGCAGCGTCCCCGACGGCTGTAGATCCTTAGGCAGGTTGGCAGGTGGGTTCGCATAGCCGGTGAGCAGCGAATAGACATAGTTTTTGCCGTCTTCGCGCGCCTTGGTGATCAACGACAGATCGGGCGGCACCGCGCCATTGTTCGCCGCCTTGGCCGCGATCTCATTGGCAAAGGGCGACGGGAACTTGTCCATCGGCATGCCGTCGCGCGTGTTCGCTTCGCCGGTGTCATTGTTCACCGACGGGACCTGGAACGTCGCCGCAAAGGTCTTGATCTGACCCTCGTCATAGCCCAGCGCCTTTATGTCGCGGAACGCCACCTGGCTCAGCCCGTGGCATGCCGAACAGACTTCCTTG
>JBEGPL010000176.1:0-3582 GCA_041181445.1 Pseudomonadota bacterium | reverse complement strand
ATGCATACTGCCGCGCGCCTGCATCACTTTGTCACAAAATGCGATGCCCGCCAATTGACGGCGACGTCAACAGTGTCTTTGATGAAACCATGTTGGGTTCGCTCGAAACGCTGATTGTCAGCCACGCCGACTGGTGGGCGCATGCCGGTTATGGCGACGCCGTTGGCGACGCGGCGGCGGCGTGGTTTGACGCGCCGAAACGCGCGTCGGCCACCGTTGAAACCCCCGATGCACCGGGCGCGACACGCGTCGATCCCCCGCGCGAAACCCGGGCGCCGCGCCCATCTGACCCGGCCATCGACCCGCTCGCTGACATGCCCGCCGACCTGTTGGCGTTTCAGGCGTGGCTTGCCACTTCGCCTGCCGCGCAATGGGGCGGCGTGATTGTCGGCCCATGCGGGAACGCCGGCGCCGATTTGATGATCATATCCGAATTTCCCGAGGTCGAGGATGAGTCCGGTGCGCAACTGCACGCCGACCACGCCGGCGATCTGCTGGATGCCATGCTGGCGGCTGTCGGATTGACGCGCGGCCAATGTTATCTGGCGTCGCTGGCGGTCACGCGGCCGCCGGGCGGGCGGATTGCCGACGATCAGCGCCAAATATTGGATGCGATAATGCGGCGTCACATCGCGCTTGCCGCGCCGCAGCGGCTCTTGCTGCTGGGAAATCGGATGAGCCGTTTGTTCGGCGCGACCGATGTCGTTGATGCGCAGACAAGGTTACGCGAAATTAACCAAGATGGCGTCAATATGGAGGCGGTCGCGATTTACCACCCCCGCTTCCTGCTTGGCCGCCCGCATTACAAAGCGATCAGCTGGTCCAGTTTGAAGCGTCTGCGAAAGAAGTCATGATTCGGATGACAAAAACACAGACAGTTTCGATTTTGACCGCTGGTGGTCTGTTTGCGTTGGCGCTGGCCACACCGATGGCGGCGCACGCCGCCGAACGTGCCGCGCCCGACATCGCCGCCGCGACTGAGGCGCAATCGGTCCCGCCGCAGCTTTCGGCCGGTGAGCGTGAGAAATATCGCACCCTGTTTGGCCATATCCGTGCACAGCGCTGGGCCGATGCGCGTGTGTTGCTCGACAGCCTGCCCAAGGGTGGCATCAATGATTTCGCCCGCGCCGAACTGTTGCTCGCAGCGGGCAGCCCAAAGGCCGACCCCGCTGAACTGGCTGCGCTGGTGACCGCCGCGCCCAACCTGCCGCAAGCGTCGCGGCTCGCGACTTTGGCGAGCAAGCGCGGTGCGCTGTCGCTGCCGGTGCTGCCATCCGAACAACGGCTGCAATGGGCGGGCGGTCCGCCGCGCCGCACTGGCGCCGAACGCGGCGATGACCCTGCGGCCGCGGGACTGGTGCGCAGCATCCCCGAACGGATCAAGAATGACGACCCGGCTGGCGCGGAAGCGCTGCTGACCGCCGCGATGCCGGGCATGACCGACGCCGCGCGCGCCGAATGGCAACAGCGTGTCGCATGGTCCTATTACATCGAAAATGATGATGTGTCGGCGCTGCGGCTGGCGCATGAGGCCGCCAGCGGCACCGGTGAATGGCCGACGCAGGCGTCGTGGATAGAGGGTCTGGCAGCTTGGCGGTCGGGCGACTATCGCACCGCTGACACGGCCTTTACCCGCGTCGCCCGCGAAGGTGCTGACAGCGAAACCCGCGCCGCCGGCGCTTATTGGTCGGCGCGCACCGCGATGGCGCTGGGTCAGCCCGCGCAGGTGCAGCCGCGCCTGCGGCAAGCCGCCGCGAACAACGAGACATTTTACGGCATTCTTGCCAGCGATTCGCTGGGGCTGGCACAGGCGGTTCAGCGCGAAGGCAGCCGCACCGACCGTTCGGCGTGGCGCCGCCTGTCCGACAACGACAACGTCAAATTGGCGGTCGCGCTCAATGAAATCGGCGAGAGCGATTATGCTGACGACGTGCTGCGCCATCAGGCGCGCATTGGCCGCGCTGACCAGCATCAAGCGCTGGCCGGAATCGCCAACGCACTCAGCCTGCCCGAAACGCAGTTGTTTCTGGCCCACAACACCCCAGGCGGAAAGCGCCCCGACAGCAGCGCGCGCTATCCCATGCCAAACTGGCAGCCGACAGGCGGGTGGCGCGTCGACCCCGCGCTGGTCTTTGCCCACACGCTTCAGGAATCGCAGTTCAAACGCAATGCGGTCAGCCCGGCAGGCGCGATGGGCCTGATGCAGGTCCGCCCCGGCACCGCAAAGGACATCGCCCGTTGGCGCGGCAGCGACGAAGCCGCCGCCGCCAATTTGCGCGTGCCCGCCGTCAACATGGATTTTGGCCAAAGCTATCTGCAATATCTGGCGGGTGGTCAGGCAACCGGCGGCTTGCTGCCCAAAGTGATCGCCGCCTATAACGCCGGACCAACGCCGATCGCGCGGTGGAACAGCGAAGTTCATGATGGCGGCGACCCGCTGCTCTACATCGAATCGATCCCCTATTGGGAAACGCGCGGCTATGTTGCCACGGTGCTGCGCAATTACTGGATGTATGAACAGCAGGTCGGGACCGACAGCGACAGCCGCACCGCCATTGCACAGGGGCGATGGCCGGCGTTTCCCGATCTGACCAAAGGCAGATCGATTCAGCTGAGTTACGGCACCGCGCTGCCCAATGCCGATTGACGCCCATGTCGATTGACGAAAGCCGCGCCTTTGTTCCCGTTCGCATCGCGGTGCTGACTGTATCGGACAGCCGTAGCGCGGCCGAAGACAGGTCCGGCGACCGGCTGGTCGAACGGCTGACGGTCGCGGGCCATGTGCTGGCGGATCGTGCCATCATCAAGGACGAAACGTCGCTGATCGTGTCGCGGCTGCACAATTGGATTGATAACCCGGACGTGGACGTCGTCATCACCACTGGCGGCACCGGATTGACCGGGCGCGATGTCACGCCGGAGGCCCTGCACCAGATCGATGGCAAGGACATCCCCGGCTTTGGCGAGCTGTTTCGCTGGCTGAGCTATCAGAGCATCGGCACATCGACGATCCAGTCGCGCGCGTGTGCGAAGGTGGCGCGCGGCACCTATATTTTCGCGCTACCGGGCTCGACCGGCGCGGTCACCGACGCGTGGGACGGCATTTTGGCGACCCAGCTCGACAGCCGGTATCGCCCGTGCAACTTCGTCGAACTGATGCCGCGCTTGAACGAACGGTAAGTTGCCACACGATTTCGTTCTTTTTATGTTCTGATTATTTTGTTATGGCGATGGCGTGGACCATCGCCTGCCCCTTCCCCCCATCTCCGGACGCGGCGCACCGTCCAACCCCGACCCAGTCCGCACCGGATCGCTCAGCCGCGAGGCCGAGGGCGACTGGCTGGATATGGTCCACCACATCGACGGCGATGCGCCGCCGCTGCGCACGACGGTGACCGTCGAACAGCCAAAGACGATCATCACCCGCAACGCATCGCCCGATCTGGGTTTCGACCGGTCGATCAACGCCTATCGCGGTTGCGAACATGGCTGCATCTATTGCTATGCGCGGCCGACGCATGCGTTCCACGATCTGTCGCCAGGGCTCGATTTCGAAACGCGGCTGTTCGCCAAACCACAAGC
>JBEGPL010000175.1:0-5900 GCA_041181445.1 Pseudomonadota bacterium | reverse complement strand
GCCTCTTGGGGCATTTTTGCTGCAAACGCGCCGAGCTGACACGTTTGATCGCAGACCGGATAGCCGTTATCGGGGCAAGTGGCGGAATAAAGCCACGCTTTGGCGCGGCGAAGCAGAATGGCCTTTGGCGGCGGCGCATCGCAGCGTAACAATACCCTACCAACTTCGTTGAGAAGGAGAGTCGGGCATGGACTTTGCGTCACTATTTACCGGCATCAGCTTCGCCGATGTCGCGCCCTTCATCCTGATTGGTTTCGTTGCCCAGGCCATCGACGGCGCGCTGGGCATGGCGTTTGGCGTCATCACCAACACGTTGCTGGTCGGCCTGCTTGGCCTGCCGCCCGCGCAGGCGAGTGCCAAGGTGCACATTGTCGAAACCTTTACGACCGCCGTGTCGGGCCTGTCGCATTTCTTTCACGGCAACATCGAATGGCCGTTGTTCTGGCGGTTGCTGGTCCCCGGTATCATCGGCGGGGTTTCGGGGGCCTATTTGCTCACCAATATCGACGGCGCGTTGGTCAAACCGTTCGTGCTGGCCTATCTGGTGCTGGTCGGCCTCTACCTGCTTGCGCGCGGAATCATATATCCGCCGAAATTTGCCAAACCGCGCGTCATCGCGCCGCTGGGGTTGATCGGCGGCTTTCTGGACGCGGCGGGCGGCGGCGGCTGGGGCCCGGTGGTGACGTCGAACCTGCTGGTGCAGGGCGCCGAACCGCGCAAGGTGGTCGGCACGGTCAACAGCGTCGAATTTTTTCTGACCGCGTCGATTTCCGCGACCTTCATCTATCACCTTGGCGTTGCGCAATTTGCCGGGGCGACGCTTGGCTTGTTGATCGGCGGCATATTGGCCGCGCCCTTCGGCGCGTATATGGCCAAACATATCCCGGCAAAAGCGATGCTGATCATGGTCGGCGTCGTGCTCACACTCACCAGCAGTTACAGCCTGTGGCGCGCAATTTTCGCGTGAGTATAGATGCCTAATTCGCAGGCTTGGTCACGTCGATCTTTTCAACCCATTCGGGATAGAAGCTGGGTTCGCGGCCCGACCAGCCCGGTGCGGTCGCCGCCGCTTCGCTGATCGACTGGAGCAATATGCGGCGTTTGTCGGGGTGGAGGTGCGGCAGCGCCGCCGCCGCGCAAAACGCGCCGGGCAGCCACGGCCGCGACGACGCGCCGAGCAGCCGTTCATACAGGAAACGATAGGCGGCAAAGCTGATCAGCCGGTCCTGTCCCAAGTCGAACGCCGACACCGCGACCAGCGGTGCCATGAACGGCTCCATCGAATCGAGCCCGCTGTCTTCGGGGATATGGTCGCGGATGGCGTCGAGCCGGGCATAGACCCGCGCCTGCACCTTGATGCTGGCTTCTTCGACCATGTCGCGCGACCAGCGGGCGATGGCATCGTCGCGTTCCAGCCCGATGTCGAGACTGCGGCGGATGTAGCGCTGCGTCCCGGGCGGAAAGCTCGCAAATTCTTTCATCTCGGCAATGGCCAGGTCGCCCTGTGCCGGTCCTGAACGTGTCGCCATGGCCCTTCACTCCATCCGTTTACACTTTGGTCCAATAGCATCGATATGGTTAGCGACGCGTTAACCCTTTGGTCGGTCGCCATTCATGCGGCGATCACCGGTCGAGGTTGCGCGCCCGCGCTTCCACCGATAGGAACGGCGTCCGATAAAAATAATTGCGCAAGGAACCATCCGCCACATGTCGCACATGGCAACGCCCGTCATTTCGGCCACGGGGCTGTTCACCCCCGCCGACAGCATTTCCAACGCCGAACTGGTGGAAAGCTTCAACGCCTATGTCGCGCTGTTCAACGCCGACAATGCCGCCGCGATCGCGGCGGGCGACGTCGATGCGCTGACCGAAAGCAGTGTCGAATTTATCGAGAAAGCCAGCGGCATCGGGTCGCGCAATGTGGTCGACAAGGCGGGAATCCTGAACCCGCGCATCATGTGCCCGCAAATAGCCGCGCGTCCCAATGACCAGATCAGCATCCTTGCCGAAATCGGCGTCGCCGCATGCCGCGACGCGCTGGCCCGTGCCGGGCGCAACGCGTCGGACGTCGACGCCGTACTGTGCGCCGCGTCGAACATGCAGCGCGGATACCCCGCCATGGCGGTGGAGATTCAGGACGCACTGGGCATCGACGGCTTTGGTTTCGACATGAATGTCGCCTGTTCCAGCGCGACCTTTGGCATCCAGACCGCCGCCGACTATATCCGCGCGGGCCACGCACGCAGCGTGCTGGTGGTCAATCCGGAAATTTGTTCGGGCCACCTCAACTGGCGCGACCGCGACAGCCATTTCATCTTTGGCGATGTCGCCACCGCGATCCTGGTCGAGGCCAAGGATTTCGCGCCCGCAGGCCATTGGGACATAATGTCGACCAAGTTGAAAACCGTGTTTTCGAACAATATCCGCAACAATTTCGGCTTTCTGAACCGCAGCCACGGCGGCATCGATCAGGACGGTCCGCGCACCGACAAATTGTTCGTTCAAGAAGGCCGCAAGGTGTTCAAGGAAGTCGTGCCGATGGTCGCCAACATGATCGTCGCCGAAATGGAGCAGCTGGGCCTGACCGGCGGCGACATGCGGCGGTTGTGGCTGCACCAGGCGAACACCAATATGAACCGCCTGATATCGCAGCGCGTGCTGGGCCATGAGGCCAGCGCCGACGAAAGCCCGACGGTGCTCGACACCTATGGCAACACGTCGAGCGCGGGGTCGATCATCGCGTTCCACCTGAACCATGCGGATATGGTCGCGGGCGACAATGGGCTGATCTGTTCGTTTGGCGCGGGGTATTCGGCGGGAACGGTGTTCGTCAGAAAGTCCTGACTGCCAACCCCGCCGCCGCCAGCCGCGCGTGCGCCTCTGCAATCGTTGCCTCGCCAAAGTGGAAGATCGACGCCGCCAGCACCGCGCTCGCCCCGCCCCGCACCACGCCGTCGACCAGATGATCGAGGGTGCCGACGCCGCCCGACGCGATCACCGGCACCGTCACCGCGTCGGCAATCGCGCGGGTCAGCGCCAGATCATAGCCATCGCGCGTGCCGTCGCGGTCCATGCTGGTCACCAGCAGCTCGCCCGCACCCAGCGTCGCCAGCCGCACCGCATGTTCCAGTGCATCGACCCCGGTCGGGGTGCGTCCGCCGTGGGTGAAAATCTCCCACCGCGGCGTGCCATCACCATTGGCCGCCACCTGCCGGGCGTCGATGCTGGCCACCGCGCACTGGCTGCCAAAGCGGTCGGCGATGTCGGCGATCAGTTCGGGCCGCGCCACCGCCGCGCTGTTGACCGCGACCTTGTCCGCCCCGGCGAGCAGTAGCGCGCGGGCGTCGTCGGCGCTGCGCACACCGCCGCCAACGGTCAGCGGCATGAAACAGGCGGCGGCGGTGCGCGCCACCATGTCGAGCAAAGTCCCGCGCCCCTGATGACTGGCGCCAATATCCAGAAAGCACAGCTCGTCCGCGCCCGCCGCGTCATAGGCGCGCGCGGCCTCCACCGGGTCACCAGCATCGCGCAGATTGACGAAATTGATGCCCTTGACCACACGGCCATCGGCAACGTCGAGGCAGGGAATGACGCGGACGCGGACGGTCATGATGCGGTCTTTCCACAAACCGTTCGCCCTGAGCCTGTCGAAGGGCCGTCGTTCGGCGCGCCGTCAGATATGATAGCACAAGGTGCTTCGACACGCTCAGCACGAACGGAATCGGACAGGACCATGCTCATGCCCGGCCCGCCGCAATCGCGTCGGCCAAATCAAGCCGCCCGTCGTAAAGCGCACGGCCGCTGATCACGCCTTCAATCCCGTCCGCGACATGGGGACGCAGCGCGTGGATGTCGCCGATGTCGGCAACCCCGCCGCTGGCAATCACCGGAATGGTGACCGCGCGGGCCAGCGCCACCGTCGCGGCGACATTGCACCCTTTCAGCATCCCATCGCGGCCAACATCGGTGAACAGCAGCGCGGCGACCCCCGCATCCTCGAACCGGCGGGCAAGGTCGGTGACGGCGACGTCGGACACATCGGCCCAGCCTTCCGTGGCGACCATGCCATCGCGCGCATCGACACCCACCACGATGCGCCCGGGCAGGTCGCGCGCAGCGGCGCGGACAAATTCGGGGTTCTTCAGCGCGGCGGTGCCGATGACCACCCGGTCGACGCCCAGCGCCAGCCAGCGATCAACGCCCGCCCGGTCCCTGATGCCGCCGCCGACCTGCACCTTGCCCGGAAAGGCGGTGATGATGCTTTCGACCGCACCGCCGTTGACGCTGGTGCCCGCAAACGCGCCGTCGAGGTCGACGACATGCAGATGCGTCGCGCCCGCCGCCGCGAACAGGCGCGCCTGTGCCGCCGGATCGTCGCCATAGATTGTCGCGCGTTCCATATCGCCTTCGGCCAAGCGCACAACCTGTCCGGCCTTCAGGTCGATGGCGGGAAAGATGGTCAGGGCCGCCATGCGAGAAACCGCTCCATCGTCGCCAGCCCGTAACGCTGGCTTTTTTCGGGGTGAAACTGCACGCCGACCATATTGTCCCGCGCCACCGCCGCGACAAAGCCGCCGCCATGGTCGCTGGTCGCGGCAACATCATCCCGCGCGGCGTCGGCGAAATGATAGCTGTGGAGGTAATAGGCCTCGCCCGCGGCGATCACCGGATGCGTTTGCGCTGGGACCACATCATTCCATCCCATATGCGGCACGCGCACCCCCGGCGCGGGGACAAAAGCGCGCACCGTGCCGCCGATCCATCGCAGACCGGCGTGGAGCCCATGTTCCGCGCCCGCGTCGGCCATCAACTGCATGCCGACACAGATGCCCAGAAACGGCGCGCCTTCGCCGCGCACGCGCCGTTCCAGCGCCGCCACCATGCCGTCAATCGCCGACAGGCTGTCCATGCAATGTTTGAACGCACCAACGCCCGGCAGGACGATGCGGTCGGCACGCGCGACAATGTCGGCGTCGGCGGTCACGGTGACATCGGTCGCCCCGGCCGCAACCAGCGCATTGTGCACCGAGCGCAGATTGCCCGCGCCATAATCGATGAGCGCAATGCCGGTCATCGCGCGTTACAGCACGCCCTTGGTCGAAGGCACCGCGCCGCCCTTGCGCGGGTCGAGTGCGACCGCCTGCCGCAACGCGCGGGCCAGCGCCTTGAAGCTGCTTTCGGCGATATGGTGGTTGTTTTCGCCATAGAGGGTTTCAAGATGCAGCGTGATCCCCGCCGCTTGCGCAAAGCTGGCAAACCAGTGCGAAAATAGCTCGGTGTCCATCTCGCCAAGGCGCGGCTGCGAAAAGCCCGATTTCCAGATGCAATAGGGCCGCCCCGAAATGTCGATGACGCAGCGGGTAAGCGTTTCGTCCATCGGCGCATGCGCCTCGCCATAGCGCGCAATGCCGCCCTTGTCGCCCAGCGCGCTGCGGACAGCCTCGCCCAATGCCAGCGCGCTGTCCTCCACCGTATGGTGCTGGTCGACGTGCAGGTCGCCCTTGACCGAAAGCGCGATGTCGATCAGCGAATGGCGCGACACTTGTTCGACCATATGGTCCAGAAAGCCGATCCCGGTGCTGACCGTATAGGTCCCGGTTCCGTCCAGATTGACCGACACGGCGATGGCCGTTTCGTGGGTCGTGCGGCTGATTTCGGCGGTGCGCATGGCCGCCGCTATAGCCCCGTCGCCGCACGGTGCAAGCAATCTGGCGCAATATGCCGCCCAGCCCCCTTGACCCGCGCGCATCACCCGTCCACCAAGCGGCGCATGACCGACGATGTGCGTGACAGCCTGATTCCCTATGACGAGATTGTGCAGGACGCGCTGCGCGCTGTGGTCGGCCGCGTGCTCCGCCCGATCGAGGCAGAAGGCCTGCCCGGCGATCACCATTTCTTCA
>JBEGPL010000174.1:0-6423 GCA_041181445.1 Pseudomonadota bacterium | reverse complement strand
CGGCGATATAGTCGACGGGCAAAGTGATGCTCTCCGCGCCCACGGCGATCATACAGCAGGTCGCGCGCATCGGTTGGTCGGACAGGTGATCGAGCAACCAGGCCTGACGGTCCGCACTCATCATATGTGGATGATCTTTGGCCATTGCGCGCTGCTGTTCATGCACGCCCGATCCGATGGGCCCCTCGCCTGCGTCGAGCATGGCGTCGAGCCCGACCATGTCGGCTTCGGAGGCGAAACCCAAAAGCGACGCGATCCGCTCGCCCTGATAGGGGATTATGGCATCAAGATAGATGACGCGCGCGATCCGTTCGCCCGCCTGCGCGACCACGCCCGGCGCGACGGTCCCCGCATAGCTGTGCGCGACGAGAATGACGTCGGTTAGATCCTCAAATTGCAGCACGTTGGCGATGTCAGTTACATGCGTGTCATTGCCGACGTCGCGGCCGATCAAGTGACTGCGCTCGCCAAAACCGGTGAAGGTTGGCGAGAAAACAGCATGGCCCTTGGCTTCGAGGATTTCGCGGACGAATTTCCACGTCCATCCGCCCATCCCGCCGCCGTGCATCAAGAGGAAAGTGGCCATTATGCGGGCGCTCCGGGTTCAAGGTTGGACACGAGTTCGGGCGGCACGTCTGGCCCCCACAGGTAAAAGCTGTCCTCGGGCGCGTGCTGGGCCGCGGGCCATTCGCAATCCGCCGGGATATAGTCGATGTCGGCCGAAAATTCGGCATAGCTGCCCCACGGATCGCGGGCGTAATAGAAATAATTGCCGCCCAGCACGTGGCGGCCGACGCCCCAGCCTTCCTTAAATCCGGCGCGGAACATCTGCGCTGATCCCAGGCCCACTTCCTGAAATGATCCGACGTCCCAGCTGCTATGGTGCATCCCGCGATGGGTGGAACCGACCAGTGCGAGCAAGTGATGATCGCTTCCATGCGGACCGTGGAGAAATGCGACGACCGGGCCGCTGCCGTCCGAGAGCCGCAGGCCGAGATTTGTTTCGTACCAAGCGGTCGCGGCAATCACATCGGTGGTGTAAATCGCAAAATGCGAAAGGCCGCGCGGATGAACCTTGGGTGCGGTTGAATTGAACACTGCGCCTGATTGTCCCGGTGCCGTCGACACGGTCGCAAATTGTGTCTTACCGTCGGGCGAGCATTTATCAGCTACGCGGATATTGATCGGCAAGCCGTCGAAACCTTCGATCCATAGTCCCGCGCCATTACCATCGATGCGCGTCACACCATTGCTGTCAAGACGGGCCAAAAGCGCGACCTCATCTTCGGCATAGATGCCGAAACACAGATATTGAAGTTGCTTCACCGGTCCCTGCGTAAAGCGCGCCCATCGATGCGCATCGCCGCGCGCATAGAGCCCAAGCTCGCCATCACTGTCTTTCACATCAAGCCCGAACGCCTCGTAAAAGGCGCGCGCGACGCCAAGGTCGGGCACCTGCACCGCGAAATGATCGATCGAATGGACGCCAAGCGCGCCCGCACGTTTTTGCGGCATCTCTCTCTCTCCACAGCTTATTCGGCGACGATGGGGTTCACCAGCAAGCCAACACCTTCGATTTCGACTTCGCAGACTTGACCGGCTTTCATCCAGATTTGCGGATTGCGGGCAATGCCGACGCCGCCGGGGGTTCCCATGACCAACAAATCTCCAGCCACGAGAGTCATGAAGCCTGACAGCAGATGGATGGTCTTCGCGACGTCAAAAATCAGGTTCGACGTGTTTGAACTTTGCATCACAACGCCATCCAAGCGGCATTCGATCTTTAGCCCAGCGGCGCCAGCCGGCAGTTCATCGGGGGTAACCAGCCAGGGACCAATCGCGCCGGTATCATCAAAATTCTTGCCAGCGGTCCATTGCGGAGTCTTCATCTGATAGTCGCGGATCGAAGCGTCGTTGAACACCGAATAGCCTGCTACGTGGTTCAGCGCGTCAGCCTCCGCGATATTCTTTCCGCCCGCGCCCAGCACGACGACCAATTCGGCTTCCCAGTCGAGCTGATCTGACAGCTTTGGCAATATGATCGGCGCATTGTGACCGATCAGGCTGGAGGGAAAACGCGCAAAAAGCACCGGAAATTCCGGAATGCCAAGGCCTGATTCTTCTGCATGATCGCGATAGTTCAGGCCGAGGCATATGATTTTTGAAGGCCGCGTGGCAATCGGCAAGAAAGTGAGACAGGATTCATCGACGATTTCGCCGGCCAGCGCCCGTGCTCCCGCTGCCGCAAGCGATCCGGCAGCGATATGGGCATCAAGGTCAGCAACCTCGTCGCCAAATGCGACAGTGATGGAATCACCGTTTTTGGCAGCGAGGCCGATTATTCCGTCTTTTTCTATTCGTGCGATGCGCATGATAATCTCCGAACCATTTGGGCTTATTTGCTAGCTTTTTGTCCCGTTCCACCACCGGTCGCGGGCATCAGATTATTGCTCATTCCGCCATCAACGACGATGTCGATCCCGGTGATATGTCCCGCCGCCGGGCCAATAAGAAAAAGGATTGCGCTGGCCACATCCTCCGCCGTCCCAAGCTTGCCGAGCGGGATATTCGCTTCACGTTGGGCGCGGCGGTCGGCATCATCATAGCCTGCTTTGGTCATCGGTGTATAAGTCGGCCCGGGCGACACCGTATTGCAGCGAATACCGTCCTTGCCCCACTCGAGCGCAAGCTGGCGGACCAGCATCAGCAACGCGGCTTTGCTCGACGAATAAAAGCCCAGCCCAGGTGTCGGCTGGGTGGCCGACATTGACGCGGTTGCGACAAAGGAACCCTTGCTTTCGGCAAGGTGGCGATGCGCGGCCTTGGCCAAGGCCCACGCTGCCTTTGTGTTCACAGCGTAAATTCGGTCAAAATCTTCTGGCACAAGATCAACAAGCGCACCGGCGGCAATAATGCCGGCATTGCTGACGACGGCGTCGATCCCGCCCATATGCGCTATCGCGGACGAGACAATTGCATCGCCGCTGTCCTGGACGGAAAGGTCAACAACACAGGTTGCGGCCGCCGCGCCGATCTTTGAAGCAACCGACGCGAGTCCGTCAGCATCGCGGTCGGCCAACAGCAATTGGTGCGCGCCGACGTCGGCCATCAGCAATTCTGCCACGGATGATCCGATGCCGCTTGCCGCTCCGGTGATGACAACGCGCACAGCCTTCTCCTCAGTCGACCAAGTCAAGTTCTTGCATCAGCTGCTGCCGAAGTTTGAACTTTTGGATTTTAGAGGCTGACATCGGCCATTCGTCAATGAATCGGATGTGGCGCGGGACTTTGAACGACGCAATGCGTTCCTTTACGAAACAGATGAGTTCCTCCTCGCTGACGTCGGCATTGCTGCTGCGCTCGACAAAGGCAGCGGGAATCTCGGCGAGTCGCGCATCGGGCAAGCCGACGACTTGTGCCAGTTGCACGCCGTCATGCGTCGCCAAGACAGCCTCGACTTCCGCCGCAGCGACATTTTCACCGCCGACTTTCAACATATCCTTGAACCGGCCATGAAAGCGCAAATGACCATGCGCGTCGAGCGAACCAATGTCGCCGCTATGATACCATCCGTCGGAATCCAGCGCTTCGGCCGTCTTTTCGGGATCGCGGTAATAGCCGTCGAGCAGGCTATAGCCCTTGATCAAAACCTCTCCGCGTTCGCCAACGGGCAAATCCTGGCCAGTCTCGAGGCCAAATATCCGCACAGCTATTCCGGCCAAAGGATAGCCTAACGTTTGAAAACCCAATTCAGGATCCATGTCATAGCCGCCGGTGGAGACGATCCCGCTTGCCTCGGTCATGCCGAATGTCCCGACTTGCAATGCATCGGGCATTTTGGCGCGATAGGCGTCGCCTACGGCTTGGGGCATTTGGCTGAAGCAGCTGTTCATCAGGCGAACCGAACGCATATCGGTTTTGTCCCAATCGGGATGGGCAATCATTGCTTGGTGAAAGGTGACGAACGGCAAAAACAACATCGTCGCCCGTTCAAATTCGATTTGGCGCAGGCTTTCCCCCGCATCAAAATGTGGCTGCCCGATAAAGGTGCCGCCGACGTCGATCGCGCCAATCATCGCCAGCATCGCGGCAATATGAAACAACGGCATTGGTGACCATACCCGTTCCGCATCGGTGAACGCCCAACGATTGCGTGCAATGTTTGATGCTTCGCGGCAAATTGCTTCGTGACTGAGCAAGCAGCCCTTTGGATTTGCCGATGTGCCAGAGGTGTAAAGGATCATGCAAGTGTCACGCAGGCGAACGCTCAATCGTGCGCGGTGGACGGCATCTTCATTGACTGTCTCAGCCGCCTGATCGAACCCATCCTGGTCGACAAAGCCTGCGGCTCGCTTTCCGCCAAAGAGGACCAGCCTTTTGAGTTTTGGGGCGCCAGCAAGCGACAGCTTAAGCGGGTCCGGGCATTGGGCGATTGCGGGAAATGCCTCGCCCAATCGCGCGACAAAATCAACGAAATCATCGGACTCGCTGTTGGTCACGATCGCAGCGAGGTCGGCATTTTCAGTGACATAGGCAATTTCAGCCGCGCGGTAACGCGCGTTCATCAGCACCGAAACGCCGCCAATCATTGAAACCGCAAATAATGTTTCGACGAACTCGGTGCTCGACGGCAGCAAGATGCCGACATGATCGCCCGGTTTGATGCCCAGACCGATCAGCCCGCGCGCGCGCTGGAAAACCGATTGCACCAAGCCGTCATAGGATTTGCGCCCGGTCGGAAAAACCAGCGCTTCCTTGTCCGGCGCGTGGTCCCATGTGCGCAGCAGGACGTCCGCCAGCGGGCTGACGTTGATGCGCATGTTTGCGATATTTTCGCTATTGCCCGACACGTCCGCTGCCTCCCGGTTCCCCTGAATTCAGGACTGGCAAAGGCACGAAGCCGTGCCGCCTTCCACAAGGTAGGTCAGCCACAGCCGACGATCCCGCCGTCGACCGGAATCTCGGCGCCGGTGATATAGGCACCCGCGCGCGACGACAAAAAGACGATTGTGCCAGCGATCTCGTCGGCGCGGCCCATCCGGCGCATCGGGATCTTGTCAAGCACTGATGCATCGACCCCTGTGTCGCCGCGCATATGCGCGGTCATGCTGGTCGGGAAAAAGCCCGGAAGCACGGCATTCACGTTGATGTTCCGGTCCGCCAGGTCGCCAGCCAGATCGCGGCTGAGCATATGGACGGCGGCCTTGCTGGCGGCATAGCTGTATGCGCTCAGCCGGGCAGTTGTTGCGCCCGCGATCGAACCGATATTGATCACCCGTGCCGGGTCGTCGGGCGTGCCGCCAGCGGTCAGTTCGGGCAACAGTTCGCGCACCAGCGTGAACGGTGTTTGAACATTCACCATCATCACGCCGGGCCATGCTTTGTCCGGAAAGGTGTCGACCGCTCCTCCCCAGGTTTTGCCTGCGTTGTTGACCAACACGTGAAGGGCGGCGCCCATTGCTTTCCGGTAACGCAGCGCCAGATCGACCGCAGCTTCCGGGGTGGAAAGGTCAGCAGGCAGGGCGATGCATTTTCCAAGCAGCGCCATTTCCGACGCCGCGGCTTCGCAAATATCGGCTTTGCGCGACGTGATGGCGACCGTCGCGCCCGCTCTGAGAAGGCCTTCGGCGACCATCCTGCCAAGCCCCTGCGCGCCGCCGGTGACGAGCGCAATTTTGCCTGATAGGTCGAATAGTCCGGCGTTCATGTCGTGACCACGACTTTACCGAATTTATGCGAACTTTCCAGATACAGCAATGCCTCCTTCGCCTCGGCAAGCGGAAAGCTGCGTTCGATGACGGGCTTGATCTGATGCTTTTCGACAAAAGCCAGCATGTCGCGGAAATCCTGCTGGTCGCCGACCTGACTGCCGACAATGCTCGCACTTTTCAGGAATATACCGGTGGCCGTTATCTCAAACTTGTCGCCCGCAGTCGATCCGTAAATGACGATCCGCGCGCCGGGGTTGATCGCGCGGACATAATTGGCAAAGCTGGGGGCGGGGGCCCCGTCGAGCACGACGTCGACACCGCCGGTCAGCTTGCCGACCTGCTTGCGCCATTCGGGGTCGGTGTAGAGCAGGCCGCCCAATGCGCCCATGTCCTGTGCACGGGCCAGAACATCTTCGCTTTCACCGGTGACATAGACTTTGGCACCCAGCGCCACGGCAAAAGCCAGCCCAAAGGTCGCAACCCCG
Organism: Pseudomonadota bacterium; assembly: GCA_041181445.1. Lineage (GTDB taxonomy): Bacteria > Pseudomonadota > Alphaproteobacteria > Sphingomonadales > Sphingomonadaceae > Sphingopyxis. The sequence continues at coordinate 227 of JBEGPL010000174.1, read as the reverse complement.
CCGCCGACGCCGCTGATCAGCAACGTTTCACCGGCTTTCAGCTGGCCCTTGAACATCAGTGCGCGCCACGCCGTCAAGCCCGTCAGCACCGTCGCCGCCGCCTCCGCAAACGTCATGAATGCGGGCTTTGGCGCCAGGCTCTCGACCGGCACACAGACATATTCGGCGATGGTGCCCGCGTGTGGCATGCCGAGTAGCCCAAAGGCGGCCTGCGGCGCATGGCGATT
>JBEGPL010000173.1:0-4998 GCA_041181445.1 Pseudomonadota bacterium | reverse complement strand
GCTGGCCGACGGCGCGCGGGTGCGCGTGGCATGTCCGGCCGCCGGGTGGGGCTTTGCGCTCGCCCTGCGGCGCGATGCCGGGCCCACCGCCGCCGCCGCCGATTGCCGCATGATCCGGCGGGGCGACCGCATTGCCGTGACGGTGCGCGGCGCGGGCTTTGCGGTGCAGGGCGAGGCGGTGGCGGAGGGCGATGCGTGCGACGGCGCGGCGCTGCTGGTGCGCTATGACCGGCGTGGTCCGCCGGTGCGGGTGACGGCCACCGGGCCGGGGCGCGCCGAAATGACGGCACCGTAAAAAATGTGCTGGCCGCTAAATCTTTTCAGCGGACGGCCGTAACCGGCTTCACAGGACCGTCGGTCGCCGCGTGGCGACGACCGGTTACAAAGGAACAGGACGATGAAAATCGAAGGACAGGACAAGGCGGGCATCGGCGTCGGGTTGATCCGCAAGGCACTGACGGCGCCCGCCGAAACGCGGGCCATTCCGCGCAGCGCGGCGGCACAGCCATCGGAACGCGCGCGCGCGGTCACCGGCGAGCTGGTCGTGCGGCTGGCGGCACAGGGCGCGCCGGTTGACCGCGAAACCGTCAACGCCATCCGCGATGCACTGGCGCGCGGCGAATATCCCATCGACGCGCGCAAAATTGCCGACGCGATGATCGCGCTCGACCTTGGCTAGACGCGGCCTCGACGCGCTGGGTGCCGCGCAGGCGGGGCTGACCCATGCGCTGGCGGATGGCGATGCCGACGCGATCGCCGTGGCCAGCGCCGATCTGGCAGCGGCCTGCGAAGATGTCGCCGCCGTGTCGGCGTGGCGCAGCGACGCGGCCACCCGCGCCCGGACGCAAGTGCTGGCACATGGGCTCGACCAGTTGCACCGCCGCGTCCGGATGCTGACGCTGTTGCAACAAGGCCGCGTCGAACAATTGACGCGCGTGGCGGCGGCGCGCACCGGCCGCTTTGGATAAAGCCCGCACTTTGGCGGGTTTTGCGGCGGCCAGTTGATCTGGCACAGCCTTTGCGAAGCATCCCCCGACCAATTTGGGGGAGTATCATCGCATGGCAAGCGCCATGGCCTTGCAATCAGCATATCGCTCCGACGCCGCGCCGCACGACGGCGGCGTCGTCGGCGCGATCGACCGCGCGGCGCGCGCGACCGGCGTCGATTTTGCCTATCTGCTGGGACAGGCGCGGATCGAATCGGGGCTGAACCCCGACGCGAAAGCGCCGACATCGAGCGCGACCGGGCTGTTCCAGTTCATCGGGTCGAGCTGGCTCGACACGGTCAAGCGCCATGGCAGCGACCATGGGCTGGGCTGGGCCGCCGACGCCATCCGGCGCGGACCGGGCGGCCATCTGCAAATTGCCGACCCCGCCCTCCGCCGCGCGGTCATGGACCTGCGGCGCGACCCCGATGCGGCGTCGGCGATGGCGGCGTGCTTTGCCCGCGACAATGGCGACTATCTGGCGGCGCGCACCGGGCGGCCCGCCGCGCCGGTTGATCTCTATCTCGCCCATTTTCTGGGTCCGGCGGGGGCGGCCAAGTTTCTGGCGGCGCATGACGCCAATCCCGACGCCCCGGCGGCGGCGCTGTTTCCCGCGCCGGCGGCGGCGAACCGCAATATCTTCTATGACCGCAGCGGCGCGCCGCGCAGCCTGAACGACATCCGCGCGCGCTTTGCGGCGAAACTGGATGGTGATGCCGCAACGCCGGTGTCCGGTGCCGCAACGCCCCCCGCCCGCTATGTCCAGCCCGCCGACTATCTGCGGCTCGCGGGCCAACTGGCGTCCGAGACCGAATCGCCGCGCACCGCCGCATCGACCGCGCGGCGCGTGGCCGACCCGGCGCAGGTGCGGCTGGCCTATATGCTGCTTGCGGCGTTGGGGGCGTGACCCGATGATCGCCGCCCGCCTGTCCGTCCTGCGCGCCATCGGCCGTGATGCGATGCTGCCCGCCGTCATCTTGGCGGTGATCCTGTTCATGGTCGTGCCGGTGCCTGCCGTGCTGCTCGACGTCGGCTTCATCATCAATATCATGATCAGCCTTGCGGTGCTGATGGTCGCGCTTGGCGCGCGCCAGGTGCTCGATTTTTCCAGCTTCCCCACGGTGTTGCTGTTCGCGACGCTGTTGCGGCTCGCGCTCAACGTTGCCTCGACGCGGGTGGTGCTGGTCGACGGCCACAGTGGCAGCGACGCCGCGGGCCAAGTGATCGAGGCGTTCGGCCATTTCCTGATCGGCGGCGATTACATCGTCGGCCTGTTCGTCTTTGCGATCCTGATGATCATCAATCTGGTCGTCATCACCAAAGGCGCGGGGCGCGTGTCCGAAGTGTCGGCGCGCTTCACGCTCGACGCGCTGCCCGGCAAACAGATGGCGATCGATGCCGATCTGGGCGCGGGACTGATGACCCCCGAAGAGGCCAAGGCGCGCCGCGCCGAAGTCGCGACCGAGGCCGATTTTTACGGCAGCATGGACGGCGCGTCGAAATTTGTGAAGGGCGACGCGGTCGCAGGCGTGCTGATCCTGATCGTCAATATCGCCGGCGGCATTTTGCTGGGCGTGGTCAGCCACGGCATGACGCTGGGCGATGCCGCGCAAAATTATGTGCTGCTCGCCATCGGCGACGCGCTGGTCGCACAGGTGCCCGCGCTGCTGCTGTCGATTGCCGCCGCCGCCATCGTGACCCGCGTCACCTCACCGCATGATTTGAACCGCCAGATCGGCGGGCAATTTGGCCGCGCGTCGGCGTGGATGCCGGTCGCGGCCATTTTGGCGCTGCTCGGGATTTTGCCGGGGATGCCGCACGCCATCATCCTGCCCATCGCCGCGCTGTGCGGGGCGCTGGCCTGGCATTTGTGGCGGGACCAGCGCCGCGCCGCTGCCTCGGCCGCTGCGCCGCTGACCGTCGCTCCGCCCGCCCCCAACCATATCGGCTGGGACGAACTGGGCGACGCCGCCGGGATCAGCCTCGACATCGGCTTTGCGCTGGTGCCGCTGGTGGATGAGGCAAAGGGCGCGCCGCTGATGGCGCGGATCACCGGCGTGCGCCGCCAATTGACCCGCGCGCTCGGCTTTGTCGTCCCGCTGGTGCGGGTGCGCGACGACATGACGCTGGCCCCCAACGCCTATCGCATCTGCATCGCCGGGGTCGCCATCGCCGAGGGTGCGGCCTGGCCGGCCGACATGCTGGCGATCGACGGCGGCGACACCGACCCCGCCGACGCCGCCGCGCTGGGCGGGCGCGCCACGAAAGACCCCAGCTTTGGCGTCGATGCGCTGTGGATCCGCCCCGACCAGCGCGTCGATGCGGTGATGGCGGGCTATACCGTCGTCGATGCACCGACGGTCGTCGCCACTCATTTGAACCATGTCATTGCCGCGCGCGCCGCCGACCTGTTCGGCGTCGATGAAGCCCATCATATGGTCGAGGCGCTCAAGGCCAACGCGCCGCAACTGGCGGAACTGCTGGTGCCGCCCGCGTGGCCGCGCGCCAGCCTGGCCGGGTTGTGCCGCAGCCTGCTCGATGATGGTGTGTCGCTTGGCGATTTCAGGACTCTTGCCGAAGCCGTCGCGGCGCAGGGATCGGCGGCGGCGCACAGCCCGCCCGCGCTGCTGGAAGCGGTGCGCCGGGCCATCGGACCCCGGCTGGTACAGGACATCGCGCCGCTGGATGCGCCGTTGCCGGTGATCACCCTTGACCCCGAACTGGAGGCGCTGGTCGGGCAAGCGGCGCGGCTGGGCGACGGCGGCCCCTGTCCGCTCGACCCGGCGCTGGCACAGCGGCTGATCGACGCCGTGCGCCACGCGGTCGCGGCGGCGATGGGCGCGCGTGCCGCGCTGGTCACCACGCCCGAGGCACGGCCGACATTGGCGAAACTGCTGCGACCGCACGTCGCCGATCTGGCGGTGCTGTCCTTTCTGGAAATTCCCGACGCCAAACCGGTGCGGGTGATCGCGGTGGTTGGCGCGGCGGATGCGCCTGCGCCTGGCGGGCCGGTGCCCGACGCCCCGCTGTGGCCCGCCGCCGAACATGAATTTGAAATGGAGAGCGCGTTATGAGTTTCACCGCCCGCATATCGGCAGACCGCGACCCCGCGATTGCCGACCGGATCGAAAGCCATCTGCCGCTGGTCCGGCGGATCGCGTGGCACGTCCATGGCCGCGTCGCGGGCGCGGCGCGGATCGAGGTCGAGGATCTGATCCAGACCGGGATGATCGCGCTGGTCGAAGCCGCGCAGAATTACGAAGACCGCGGCCACGCCTTTGCCACCTATGCCGGCATGCGGGTGCGCGGCGCGATGATCGACCAGTTGCGGCGCGACGCCACCATCTGCCGGTCGGCGATGGCGCGGCGCAAGGAATTGGCGGCGCGGGCGCAGCGATTGACGCTGGAACTGGGCCATCCGCCCGACGCCGCCGACATGGCGGCGTCGATGGGCATTCATATCGCCGACTATCACCAGCTCGTCGCTGCGGCCGATCAGGTCCGTGAACAATCGATCGACGAGGTGTATTCGGACCAGTCGATGTGGTTCGCCGATGTCGAAGAAGCCGCCGACGACCGGCTGGCGCGCGCGCAATTGAGCGATGCGCTGGCGGCCGCGATTACCCGGCTGCCGGCGCGCGAGGGCCAGATTTTGCAAATGTATTTCGTTGACGAATGTAACCTTGACGAAATCGGCGCGATCCTGGGCGTCGGCGCGGCGCGCGTGTGCCAGATCAAGAAAGTCGCGCTCGACAAAGTCCGCGCGATGCTGGTTGCGGACGGGTTGGAGGGGTGAGGGCGCGCCGATAGACTGGCGAACAAGCGCCCCCCTCCCCTTCAGGGGAGGGGCAGCGAGACTTGGTGCGGCGCAGCCGCGCCTAGTCGCATCGGGGTGGGGCTTTGCCGCACGCGACGCACTTACCTGACAGCCCCCACCCCAACCCCTCCCCTTCAGGGGAGGGGCTATGAAGTTGGGCTCCACCTCAACCCGCGCTCAGAGGCGCGTGCCTCT
>JBEGPL010000172.1:0-4482 GCA_041181445.1 Pseudomonadota bacterium | reverse complement strand
GATTGAGGGGCGCTGACCCGCTCATACTTCGAGACGCCATCGCGGCTGCGCCGCCATAGCTCCTCAGCACGAACGGGTCTCAGGTGCGCGCCAACCTCTCCCGTTCGTCCTGAGGGCCGCGAAGCGGTGTCTCGAAGGATGAACGACACCACTGGTCGCGCCGCAAGGATTGGCCTATAGCGTCCCCGCCAGAGGGTCGGGCGATCGCCGCCTTGCGCAAGCAAGGGGGAGGAAAGTCCGGGCTCCACACAGCCACGGTGCCGGGTAACGCCCGGCGGGCCAAGACCTTCGGGTCGCGGTTCAGGGAAAGTGCCACAGAGAATATGTCGCGGCGGCCTTGGCCACGCGAAAGGTGAAAAGGTGCGGTAAGAGCGCACCGCGCGGCTGGTAACAGGCGCGGCATGGCAAACCCCACCGGGAGCAAGGTCGAATAGGGACGGCACGGCGTCGGCGAAAGCCGGGGTCAGGATCCGGTTGTGATCCGACCGTCCGGGTTGACTGCTTGAGCGGGCGGGTAACCGTCCGCCTAGAGGAATGATCGCCCATCCGCGGGTCAAATCGCGGTGGACAGAACCCGGCTTACAGACCCTCTGGCACATTTTTGACCGTCCACGGCGGTTTACCGTGGTTGCGCCGGTTTGACAGTCGGCGGCCATGCGTCCATGTTTTGGCTGGTCGCGAACGTTCTGCTGACCGCAAACGGGGGGCATTTGGCCATGACAGCGGCAAAAACCGGCAAGTGGCTGATGACCATTGGCATCGGCATTTTTGTCTTTGCGCCGCCGGTTGTCGACATATTGACGCCGACGCATGTCTTCAATGCCGACTGGGTGCCGCACGCGCGTTTTCACACGATGTGGGCGATTTTGTCGACATCGGCCATTGGCATTTTGGCGCTGTGGCTGTTGTGGCGCGGTCCGGCGCTGCACAAGTTCGGGACGCATCTAGCCGGCGTCATCGGGTCGTGTGTGCTCGGCGCGTTCATGCTCGCCGCCGCGACGATGTCGCTTTACGGCGGTGCGCTCAGCGACGCCAACGGCGTGCCATTGCTGGCGATCGGCGTCGATGCGAATCTGGTGACGTTCGGCGTGGCGCTCGCCTTGATCCTGGCGGGCTGGCGCTTGGCGGCGCGCGGCGGGGATTGAGACTGGGATAGGGACATTGCGTCGCAGCGCGCCACAAGCCCCAATCAAATTTGGCGCGATTTCACGCGAAGCCTGACGTTCATCCGGCTGTTCACGCCTTCAATGTCGCCAACAATTCGGGCGGCTTGTTCAACGGCATGGTGAATTCGCTGGGATCGATGGGAAAGCCGAACACGAGCCGATGTGGCGCACCGGCAAGTTCACGGTGCAGGTAGCCGGCACCGGTTTGCGCGCGGGTTCCGGGGCCAGCTTCGATCACGACCCCCTGCTCATCCGCAACCCGCAACATTCCGCTCACCACGAAAGTGACCGCTTCGAAATCATGCCAGTGCAATTCCTCGTCGTTGGTCATGACCCGATCTTGTGCATAGGCATGCCATCCCATGGCTTCAATTTCGGCAAACGCTTCGGCTTCGCTGGTAAAATAACCTTCGGTCAGTTCATAAAAGCCGACGGGAAACGTTGCAGCGCGCATGGTATTGTCCCTTCAAGAGTTAGGCCGTGGGCGCATAATGTCTCAATCTGATCTGGATGCAAGTGCGTTTGACAGTGATTGACCGGCTATCCCCCCCACCCCTCAACGATCCGGCGACCGCCCCAGATAGAAGTTGAGCGGGGCGGCGGGCATGCTGCGCGCCTGGTCGGGGTGCATTGTGTCGTAAACCACCGCATTTTCCAGCACGCGCTGGACATAATTGCGCGTTTCGAACAGCGGGATGGCCTCGATCCAGTCGATCATGTCGATCGCGCCGGTGCGCGGGTCGCCGTTGGCGCGCAGCCATTTGTTCACATTGCCCGGCCCGGCGTTATAGGCGGCGACGGCGAGCGGGTAACTGCCGCCGAAATAGCTCAAAACCTGTTGAAAATAGGTCGACCCGAGCATGACGTTATATTGCGGATCGGCGGTCAAGCTGGACAGGTCATAAGGCAGGCCCAGCTTGCCCGCGACTTCGCGCGCGGTACCCGGCATCAGTTGCATCAACCCGCGCGCGCCGGCGTGACTGAGCGCCTGCCGGTCGAACTGGCTTTCCTGCCGCGTGATCGCGTGGATGAAGGTCCAGTTGCTCTGATGCCCGGCGGGGACGACGACGGTGGGGTAACTGACCACGGCAAGGTCGTGGATGCCGTTGATCGTCGCGCTGCGGCCGATCATCACGCCCAGATCGGGACGGCCGATCTGTTGCGACAATTGCGCCGCCAGATAATGTTCGGGCGAGGTGCGCGCGTCGAGCGCCATCGCGCGCAGGAACAGCGTCTGGTCCTTCCACGCGCCGATTTCGCCGAGCGCCTTGATGACCCGCACTTCGCTGCTGTTGACGAACGCGTCCTGATCGGCACGCGGCAGTTCGACGGTCGGCGGCGGCGGCATTTGCGGCTGGCGGCGACCGAGCCGTTCGATCGCGAGCTGGCCGTAAAATTGTTCAAAGTCGCGCGCGGCGGCCTCATAATATCCAGTCGCGGCACTGCGGTCGCCCGCCTGCTGCGCGGCTTTGCCGGCCCAGTAAAACCCTTTTGAACGGATGCCCGGCGCGCGCGCGGCGGCGGCATAGCGCTGGAACAGCTCCGCCGCCGCGTCGGGCTTGTTCAGGCGGTTAAGCGCGACGCTGCCCGCCAGCCACGCAAGATTGGTATAATCGTCGCGCACCGCCTGTGGCAGATTGGCGATGACCGTGCCCGGCGCGAAAATGTCGTCGAGCTGGCGCGCGATGTCGAGCGCGCGCTGATATTCGCCCGCGCTGACCGCCGCCTTTGTGTTGGTCATCAGCGTTTCGAGCCATTCTTCGGGGTCAGTCGGCAATCGGTCAAGGCTGCGGCTGCGGCTGAGCAACACGCGCGCGTCGCTGCCGCGACCGGCCTTGCGCAGCCATGTCGCCTTGTCGACGATGTAACCGGGATCGCGCCGGTCCAGCGTCGGATCAATCGATTCGGCATAGACCGCTTTTGCCGCCGCATCGGCGCCGCCGCTGCGCATCGCCAGCCGCGCGGCAAAATACGGCTGCTTGGCGGGGGTGACATAGGCCAGCTGGCGCCCCGCCGCCGCGACCGCGCCGTCCCACAACAAGCGGTCCATGCGGGCATCCTGTTCGCCCAGCGACAGCAGCTGGCCGAACTGGCTGCGGACGCGGGCTTCGTCGAGCGGGTCGAGCGGCCCGCTGGCCCATGCGCGCAGCGCGGCGGCCTCCGCCTCGGCGCGGCGACCGGTCATGTCGAGCGCGATAGCGTGGCGGACGTGGCCGGCCGGGGTCAACGGCGCGGCGCTTTCAAAAAAACGGGTAACCAGCAACGGATCGGCGCCGTCCATCGGGATCGCGGCTTCGGCCTTGCGGCGCAATTTGTCGGCGTCGGGCCAGCCGGGGTGCGCCATCAAGAACTGCGCGGCCTGATAAAAATCGACGGCGGGGGCGGCGGACAGCCGTTTCCATTGCATCAACGCCTCGCCCACCGGGTGCGTTGCCACCGGCGCCGACCCCGGCGCGGCCAGCCCCAACTGGGTGCGATACCAGGCGGCTTCGTCGCTGCTGAACTCATTGGCGCTGCACGCCACGGGCAGCAGCAGCGCGGCGGCGAACAGGATGCGGGGAAAGAGGCTGGTCGAACGCACAGACGGCATTATCGAAAAATCTTCCTTATCGGGGGCTGAATATGCGATTGCGTGTTTCAACATCATGGCAAGGTGCCTAAGGGACCGAGCCTAGCTGTGTAAAGGATCAAGCCATGTTTTCCGGGTCAATTCCGGCTCTGGTGACACCATTTCGCGACGGAACGGTCGACGAAGCGGCCTTTCGTGCGCTTGTCGACTGGCAGATCGCCGAAGGGTCGAGCGCGCTGGTGCCGTGCGGGACCACTGGCGAAAGCGCGACCTTGTCGTTCGACGAACATTATCGCGTGATCGACCTGTGCATCGCGGCGGCCGACGGGCGCGTGCCGGTGATCGCCGGTTGCGGGTCGAACGACACGGCGACGGCGGTGCGTCACATGGCCTATGCCAGCGCGGCGGGGGCGGCGGCGGCGCTGGTCGTCGCGCCCTATTATAACCGGCCAACGCAGGCGGGGATGATCGCGCATTTCACGCATTTGGCTGAAAATTCGGACCTGCCGATCATGGTCTATAACGTCCCCGGCCGCACCGTGACCGACATTTCGGCGGACACGATGAACGTGCTGGCGGCGCTGCCCAGCGTGGTGGCGATCAAGGACGCCAGCGGCGACCTGACCCGCGTCACCGCGCACCGTGCGGGCGCGGGCCATGATTTCTGCCAATTGTCGGGCAATGACGATCTGTGGCTGGGCCACGCCGTGATGGGCGGTGCCGGCTGCATTTCGGTCACCGCCAATG
>JBEGPL010000171.1:0-4957 GCA_041181445.1 Pseudomonadota bacterium | reverse complement strand
TCGTGCTCGCGATCCTGCGGCAGGCGCTGGGCTTGCAGCAAACGCCGCCGAATCAAGTGCTTGTCGGGCTGGCGCTGTTCCTGTCGCTGTTCGTGATGCGCCCGGCCATCGACGAGATTGGCGCGGCGGCCTATACCCCCTATGACCGCGGCGAGATTTCGATCGAAGAAGCGATTGGCCGGTCGGGCAATGTGCTCCACGGCTTCATGCTGGGGCAGACGCGGCAGAGCGACATCCGGCTGTTCCTCGACATTGCCAAGGCGCCGCCGGTGGCAACCCCCGCCGACCTGCCCTTTTCAATCCTGCTCCCCGCCTTTGTGACCAGCGAGCTCAAGACCGCGTTCCAGATCGGTTTTCTGATCTTTCTGCCCTTTCTGATCATCGACCTGGTGGTCGCATCGGCGCTGATGGCGCTGGGCATGATGATGTTGTCGCCGCCGATTGTGTCGATGCCGTTCAAACTGCTGTTGTTCGTGATGATCGACGGCTGGGCGCTGACCATGGGCTCGCTCGCGGCGTCGTTCGGTGGGGGATAGGCGATGACCGGCGACAGCGACTTTTTCATCGGCATTGCGCAGCAAGCGCTGTGGATCACCGCGCTCGCCGCCGCGCCGGTGCTGATCCCGACGCTGGTCGTCGGGCTGGTCGTCGGCATGGTCCAGGCGGCGACGTCGATCAACGAAGCGACGCTGACCTTTGTGCCCAAGCTGGTGGTGGTCGCCGCCGTGCTCGCGCTGCTCGGCGGCGCGATGCTGTTGCTGGTCGCTGATTTTGCGCGCGACCTGTTCGCGTTGATCCCGGACCTGACACGATGAGCGCCCTCGGAATCGCGCCGGGCCTTGCCGGGGTCGAGGATCAGCTGATCCAGTGGATGGCGGCGATGATCCGCCCCGGCGCGGCGATGGTCGCTGCGCCGCTGTTTGGCGCGCGGATGGTGCCGGTGCAGGTCCGGCTGATCCTGGCATTGGCAATCGGCATGCTCGCCGCGCCGAACGTGGCCAGTGCATTGCCGCCGCAGGGGATGGCGAGCATCGCCGGACTGGCGCTGGTCGCGGGCGAAGTCGTCGCGGGCGCGGCGATCGGCTTTGCGCTTCAGATTGGTTATGCCGCCGCGCTGGTCGCGGGCGAACTGATCGCCAATGTCATGGGGCTGGGCTTTGCCGCGATGACCGACCCGGCCAGCGGCCATGCGGCGCCGGTGATCGGCACATGGCTGTCAACACTCGCGACCTTTCTGTTGCTGGCGAGCAACGGTCATCTGATGCTGATCGCGCGGGTTGCGGACAGCTACGCCGCATGGCCGCCGGGCGGGCCGCCGCCGGGGGCAGGGGTGATGACCGCGCTGGTCGGCTTTGGCGGCCATGTCTTTGCCGCCGGGGTGACGATTGCGCTGCCGGTCGCCGCCGCGCTGATCCTGATCCAGCTGGCGATGGCAGTGCTGACGCGCGCCGCGCCGCAACTCAACCTGTTCGCGGTCGGCTTTCCGGTGACGATCATGGCGGGTCTCGCCTTGCTGGCGATGGCGTTGCCGGTGATGGCGGGCGCGATTCAGGCGTCGATTGATGCGGGGCTGGCGGCGGGCGCGGCGCTGGGCGCGTTGGATTGAAGCATGACGAAAATGCTTCCCTTTCCCGTTCGTGCTGAGCCTGTCGAAGCACGGACTGTGCGCCCCCCATCGTCGTTCGACAAGCTCAGGACGAACGGACCTTTGTCCACAGGGGCGGGTGACTGAGCCATGGCCGAGAACAAGAATGGCGCCGAACAGACCGAGGCGCCGACCCCCAAAAAACTGGCGGACGCGGCGAAGCAGGGTGATCGGCCGCAGGGCCGCGAGCTGGCGGTCGCGGCGGCGATGGGCGGTTTGGCGCTGTGGCTGGCGTGGGGGGCGGGCGAACTGGTGCGGGCGCTGGGCGACATGACCGGCGATGCGCTCGGCGGATTGGCGGCGGGCAAGGCGGCGTTCGACCCCGGTGCGCGGCTGACAGACGCGGTGCTGGCGATTGGCGCGCCCTTTGCGCTCATGCTGGCGGCGACGATGGCCGCGGCCGTCGCTGCGCCGCTGATGATCGGCGGCGCACATCCGCAATGGGGCGCGTTGGCGTTCAAAAGCGCACGGCTGAACCCCGCGGCCGGCTTTGGCCGGATGTTCGGCGCGCAGGGGTGGATCGAACTGGCGAAGGCGCTGGCCAAGACGCTGCTGGTCGGCGGGACGGCGGCGGCGTTCCTGGGCGCGCACCGCGACGTCATCATGGCGCTGGGCGGCGCGGGGATCGACGGCGGCGCGGGTGTGCTCGCGGCGCTGGTGCGCGATTTGACGTTGTGGTTGGTCGGCGCGCTGATGCTGGTCGCGCTGATCGACACGCCGGTGGCGCTCTGGCGGCGGATCGCGCGGCTTCGCATGTCGCTGCAAGAGGTGCGCGACGAGCATAAGGAAGCCGAAGGGTCGCCCGAAATGAAGGGGCAGCAGCGCAGCCGCCGGATGGCGCTGCTGTCGGGACAGACGCGCAAGGGGGTGCAGGGCGCGACCTTCATTCTGACCAACCCCACCCATTTTGCCGTCGCGCTGCGCTATCGCCCCGGGATCGACGCCGCGCCGGTGGTGACAGCGCGCGGCGCCGACGACGTCGCGCTGGCGATCCGCGCGCTGGCGCGGGCGCGGGGCATCATGCTGGTCGAACAACCATTGCTGGCGCGCGCCGCATATTTCACCAGCAAGCCGGGGCAGATGATCGACCGCCGCCTGTTCGAAGCGGTGGCGGCCGTGCTGGCGTTCGTATGGCGCGTCGACCGGATGGCGGGCGAGGCATTGCCGCCGCTCGTCGTCCCGCGCGACCTGCGCTTTGATGGCGCGGGCAAAGCGACGGGTTAGGCGAAGTCCAGAGCCGACCCTTCAGCCGCGATGCGGGCCAGCGCGCGTTCGAATATGTCGACCGGCTGGCCGCCGCTGATCACATATTTGCCGTTGATGATAAAGGTCGGCACCGCGCTGATCCCTTCGCGCCGCCAATAGGCTTCCTCGGCGCGCACGGTGCTGGCGTGGGCGTCGGACGCCAATATGGCGCACGCGGCTTCGCGGTCCAGGCCCGCCGCCGCCGCCGCGTCGACGAGCACGGCGGGGTCGCCCAGGTCGCGGCCTTCGGTGAAATGCGCGGCAAAGAGCGCGTGTTTCAGCGCCAGTTGCTGACCTTGCGCGCCCGCCCAGTGCAGCAACCGGTGGCAATCGAACGTGTTCCAGATGCGGCTGTCGCGGTCGGTGTTCATGGCAAAGCCGACCTCGGTCGCGCGCGCCTTGATCGCATCGCGCGCGGCGCTGCCCTCACCCGGCGCGCGGCCATATTTGCGCGCGATATGTTCGCCGACATTTTCGCCCTCGCGCGCCATGTCGGGGTTGAGTTCGAAGGGGTGGACGCTGATGGTCGCCGCAATCCGATCATCCAGCCGGGCCAGCGCCGCCTCCAGCGCGCGGATGCCGATGACGCACCACGGGCAGACGACGTCGGACACGACCGCGATGGTCATGGGGGCGGGGGCGGATGGGGCACGGGTCATGACGCGGTTTTGCCGCGCACGCGGCACCTTGTCCAGCGCGCGCGAACCGCCTAGCCTGAACTTTCAAAGTCGGCACTGGGAGAATGGAAATGGCGATCAGCGATCAGGTAAAGGTCGGCAGTGGCTATGTCCCGCGCACGGATGGTGCCGTGGTGATCGCCGACATCGACCTGGCGGGCAAGACGGCGATCGTCACCGGCGGATATAGCGGGATCGGGCTGGAAACAGTGCGCGCGCTGGCGGCAAAGGGCGTCCGCGTCGTCGTGCCGGTGCGCGACCCGGCCCGGGCGGCCGATGCGCTGGCCGACGTCCCCGGCGCCGTCGAAATGGCGACGCTCGATCTGGGCAATATCGCGTCGGTGCGCGCCTTTGCCGCCGACATGGCCGCGACGCTCGACCGGCTGGACATCGTCATCAACAATGCCGGGATCATGGCAACCCCCGAAACGCGCGTCGGCCCGGGGTGGGAATCGCAATTCGGCACCAATCACCTCGGCCATATGGCGATGGTGCTGGGGCTGATGGATCTGATCACCCGGACCGAGGGCGCGCGCGTCGTCGCCCTGTCATCGACCGGGCACAAACGCAGCGACATCCGCTGGGACGACGTGCATTTCACCGGCGGCGATTATGAAAAATGGAATGCCTATGGCCAGTCAAAGACCGCCAATGCCCTGTTCGCCAATGCGCTCAGCCGCCGTTTGCAACCGACCGGCGGGCTGGCGTTCGCGGTGCATCCGGGCGGCATTTTCACGCCGCTGCAACGCCATCTGACGATCGAGGAACAGGTGATGATGGGGTGGACCAACCCCGACGGCACGCCATCTGAAATGGCAAAGCGCGGGTTCAAGACGACGCAGCAAGGTTGTTCGACGTCGCTGTGGGCGGCAACCAGCCCGCTGTTGGCGGGCAAGCCCGGCGTCTATTGCGAGGATCTGGATATCGCCGTGCCGACCAATGTCGAAGCGCCTACCGCGCGCTTCACCGGCGTTGATCCGCACGCGTGCGACGATGCATCGGCGGAACGCCTGTGGGATGTCAGCATGGCGATGCTGGCGGCGGTTTAGGGGCGCGGCGAATATGGTGATGCGAAAAGTGGCACGGCGGTGGACCGCGCGCGGCGTGGTAATCGGGATGGGGCTGGCGGTGGCGGCCCCGGTGTTGGCGGAAGACGCGGCGCTGCGGCCCAGCAAACCGTGGACCGTCGATTATGGCGACAATGAATGCAGCCTGCTGCGCGAATTTGGTGATGGCAAAAAGGTCATTTTCTTCAAATTGTCGCGCGGTTTTTCGCTTGGCCGCGACACGCTGATCATATCGGGGACCAATTCGATGTTGCGTGCCGACCGCAACGCCTTTTCGCTGCGTCTGGCACCCGACGGCAAACCGATCGCGCAAAATGGCATCA
>JBEGPL010000170.1:0-3805 GCA_041181445.1 Pseudomonadota bacterium | reverse complement strand
AGCAACAGCGGCGGATCGAGTGAGACCGAGGTGAAGCTGTTTGCCGTTAGGCCAATCGGCGTCCCGTCCGGTGCGCGTGAGGTGACAATGGTGATCCCGGTTGCAAAGCAGCCCATCGCGTCGCGCAATGTGCGTGCATCGGACCCAGCGCGAAACTCGCCGGCGTGACGAGGTTGCTTGCGCTCAAGAAAATCGAGGAGATGCGCCAGCAGTGCCTCCGTCCGATCAGTCACCAATAGCAATTCGGCGTCGTCGACCTCGGCCACTTCTGCATTGGGCAGCGCCATGTCGAACTCTGCTGCCCCCGACGAATGGCGAGCCCAGGCGATTGCGCCGCGCAGCACCATGGTCGGCAGGTTGAGCCCCGGTGCGGCTGCAACGACTCTATCTGCCACAGCGTCGAGGTCCATGGCTCCGATCACCCGCGAGTCGAACGCCGGTTGATTTTGAGGGAAGCTTTCGCTGATCTGCTTGGCTGCTTCTGCAGCACTGCGGATCGGCATGTCGACCAGCACAAGGCCGGCTGCCAGATTGGCGGCATCCGAAGATAGCGCCTCCACTGCGATCCAGCCGCCTACCGTTGCGGCAACGACCACGGGGCGGGAGTTGAGCTGCGCTAGAACCGCACGAAGATCCTCTACATAGGCATCCAGATCATAGCGGCCGTCAGCTGGCCATTCGCTGCCGCCGTGGCCTCGTAAATCGAGTCTCACCACTTGCCGACCAGCCTGCACCAAAGCTTCGACAACCGTGGACCAGACGGCCCGTGTTTGCCCCGCGCCGTGAACCAGCAGGATCATCGGATCGTGTTCGTCGCCCGCAACTTCAGCCTGAAGACGGACGCCACCAAAACCTTTGAAGGTTATGATCGTCATTTGGCTTGTCTCCTTGCCTTGGCGCGTTGATGAACGGGCGATCCATCCAGTGATTTGCTAGTTCGCTGGCGGCGGCGTCACCACGATGATAGCAGCGGGAGCGCCGCCTTCGTTGATAACGGAGCGAGCTTCACCGGCGGGAATGAAGATGCTGTCCCATTGCTTGAGAAGATGGCGCTTGCCATCCGCCTGCTCGATTGTGAGTGAACCTTCCGTCACGACATAGATTTTACTGAATGTCCCGGCCTCCATCGGCACGATTACGCCCGGCGGGAAATCTGAATATCCGACCCACGCGAAATCGGCGCTACTGACTGCATCGCCTTGCAGGCGTTTGGAGATGACACCTTCATGATTGGGCGGATTGTAGAATGGCGCGTCTTCAAATTTGACAATGTCCATGGCCTGTCCTTTCTAGCCGGTTAGCCGCGACCGATCCGTTCGATCTCGGCGAACAGCGCCGCGAAACCATTGAGCGCAAATTCGATCACGGCGGGATCATGGAAGCGCCCCTCGACCATCTTCGAACCGACAAGGCCGACCACGATCTCTGGGGTGTTGAGCGGCCTGGCCAGCGCGGAAATCACCGTCTCGCGAATCTGGTATTGCGCGCGCACCCCGCCGGTGACCGCAGGCGACGAGGTCATGATCAGCACCGGCTTGTCGCGCAAGGGAGAGCCATTGTGCGGTCGTGATGCCCAATCGAGTGCGTTTTTGAGCACGCCGGGAATGCCGTGGTTATACTCGCCCGATGAAATGACGATGCCGTCTGCAGCGGCAATCTGATCGCGAAGCTGCTGCACCGGGGCAGGCAGCGGTTCGGCGTAAAGATCCTGATTGAAAAGTGGCAAGGTGCCGATATCTGCGAAGCAATGATCCGCTCTGTCGGCAGTGGCCTCGGCCATCGCGGTTAGCACAGCTGTCGAGAATGCGCCGTTTCGCAAGCTCCCCGAAATGCCGAGCAAGCTATATTTGGTTATGCTCATGTTCAGGCACCACGACGCGCGATGGTGTTTGTCAGCACGCCGATCTTCTCGATTTCGATTTCGATTACATCGCCGGGTTTCATGAAAACCGGCGGCGTCCGCGCATAGCCGACGCCGGATGGCGTGCCGGTGGCGATTACATCGCCTGGTTCCAGCGTCATGCCTTCGGATAGGGTTGCTATCAGGGTTGCAACGTCGAAGATCATGTCGCCGGTGTCGCTGTCCTGCATGATCTCGCCATTGAGCCGCGCGACCAGTCGCAGTCCCGATGCCCCCGCGGGCAGTTCATCTGGAGTGACAAGCTCCGGCCCGAAGCCGCCGGTGCCGTCGAAATTCTTGCCCATGGTCCATTGCGTCGATTTGCGCTGATAATCACGGACCGATCCGTCGTTGAAGCAGCTATAGCCGGCGACATAATCCAGTGCGTCCGCGGCGCTGACTGCCGTTGCAGTCTTCCCGATGACAACCGCGAGTTCGGCCTCATAATCGAACTTGTCCGAACATTTGGGGAAGATCAGGGCCGCATTTGGCCCGGCAAGGGACGTGGTGCAGCGCATGAACACAGCGGGATAATCGGGAATGGCGTTGCCGCCTTCAATCGCATGCGCGCGGTAGTTGAGGCCGATGCAGATGATCTTGCCCGGACGCGGGACGGGCGGGAGCAGCTTAACTTCGGACAGCGCAACAGCTTCGCCCGATTGCGGCGCACCGTTCATGGCGAGATCGATCGCCGATTTCGCGCCAGGACAAAGCTGAACCGTTTCGCCATTGCGGATGCCATGCTGGACAGTGCCGTGACGTTCGAAGGTAATGATATGCATGAGTGTTTCTCCGGGAATTTCTAGGCGAAGGACGCGCCAAAGTGGCTGCGCAGCTCGGCCTTCTGGACCTTGCCCATCGCGTTGCGGGGCAGATCGTCAACAATTACGACCCTCTTGGGCCGCTTGAAGGCGGCGAGTTCGGTCGCGAGGGTTTTGGTAATTGCCTCCGCATCTATGGCAGCGCCAGCTTCGCGCACGACGACGGCGACCACGCCCTCGCCAAAGTCGGGATGCGGCACGCCGATGACCGCGCTCTCGACCACGCCCTCTATCGCGTCGATCGCCATTTCGACCTCTTTGGGATAGATGTTGTAGCCGCCCGAAATGATCAGATCCTTGGCCCGGCCAACGATGCGGATATAGCCTGCTTCGTCTTCGGTCGCGATATCGCCGCTGATGAACCAGCCGTCTGCGGTGTGGTCCTCGGCGGTTTTTTCGGGGTTGCGCCAATAGCCCGCGAACATGTTCGGGCCTTTCATCTCCAGCACGCCGGGTTCACCCGTTTTGGCGAGTTGACCATTTTCTTTGACGACGCGCACCGAAATGCCGGGCAGCGATGGTCCGACGCTGCCTGCGATGCGCGGTCCATCATAGGGGTTGGACGTGACCATCAAGGCTTCGGTCATTCCGTAGCGTTCGAGAATCGTGTGCCCGGTCCGCTCGCGAAATTCTTCGAATGTGGCGTCGAGCAAGGGCGCCGAGCCACTGATGAACAGCCTCATGTTTTTGCATAGGGATTGATCAAACGCGGGCTCGCTCAAGAGCCGCGTGTAGAATGTCGGTACGCCCATGAAGGCTGTAGCGGACGGCAAGTCGCGCAGCACAGCGGCAGCATCGAAGCGGTCATGAAACAGCATCGGTGAGGCGTGCAGTAGAGCGAGGTGCAACGCCACAAACAGGCCATGCGCATGGAAAATGGGAAGCGCATGGAGCAACACGTCATTGTCCTGCCAATGCCAAGCCTGACCCAGCACAACGACGTTGGATGACAGATTACCGTGCGTCAGCACCGCACCTTTGGAGCGGCCCGTGGTGCCAGAGGTGTAGAGGATCGCGGCCGGATCGTCGTTTGCGGCTTCGACTACCGGGAGCTCTTCGGCGAAGTCAGCCCAAGGCGCGCTTT
>JBEGPL010000169.1:0-2892 GCA_041181445.1 Pseudomonadota bacterium | reverse complement strand
CGGCGCGCAGTTTGGCGACCTCCATGAAAAAATTCATGCCAATGCCAAAGAAGAACGACAGCCGCCCCGCGAACGCGTCGATGTCCAGCCCGCTTGCCATCGCGCGGATCGCATATTCCTTGCCGTCGGCGATGGTGAAGGCGAGTTCCTGCACCGCCGTCGCCCCGGCTTCGTGCATGTGATAGCCCGAAATCGAGATGCTGTTGAATTTCGGCATGTTGGCGCTGGTAAAGGCAATGATGTCCGACACAATCCGCATGCTGGGTTCGGGCGGATAAATGTACGTATTGCGAACCATGAATTCCTTGAGGATGTCATTCTGGATCGTGCCGTCGAGCTGTTCGACTGGCACGCCCTGTTCCTCGCCTGCAACGATAAAGAAGGCAAGGATCGGGATGACGGCGCCGTTCATCGTCATGCTGACCGACATTTGGTCGAGCGGGATGCCGTCGAACAGGATTTTCATGTCCTCGACGCTGTCAATCGCAACCCCGGCCTTGCCGACGTCGCCAACGACGCGCGGGTGGTCGCTGTCATAACCGCGATGCGTGGCAAGATCGAAGGCAACGCTCAGCCCCTTTTGCCCGGCAGCCAGATTGCGGCGATAGAAAGCGTTCGACTCCTCAGCAGTGGAAAAGCCGGCATATTGGCGGATCGTCCACGGGCGCCCGGCATACATCGACGCGCGCACGCCGCGCGTGAACGGCGCGAATCCGGGGAGACCGGGGTCGGGTGCGTCCGCCGCCGTATACAGCGGCTTGATCGCGATACCTTCGGGCGTGGACCAGGTCAGGTCTTTGCCCTTGACCTCTTTTGCGGCGGCCGCCTGCCAGTCACTGATCGTTGCTTTGCTCATATCCGTGTCTTTCAGGCCGCTGCGCTTGGCCGCGCCGAAACACGGGCGTGCCAGGCCGAAAGTGCGGTCAGCGCGTCGGGGATCGGCAGACCAATGAACGTCGCAAAATCAATGGTCGAAAGCAGCACGATATCGGCCACCGAAAAATCGTCCCCCGCGATAAAGTGATGCTGCGCCAGCGCGTCGTCGAAAATCACCATCGCCGCCAATGCGTGCGGCGCGTTCGCCTGGCCATATTCCTCGAATCTTTCGGGCACGACCTGTGCCGTGTACGGGTGCGCGTGGACCCAAAAGGCGCGCACCGGGCTGCCGAGCGCGAATTCGGTGCGGCGGATCCACATTTCAATGTGCGCCTGCGCCAGCGGCGTTGTCCCGAACAGCGGCGGCGCGGGGTGCAGTCCCTCAAGATAGCGGCAGATCGCGACGCTTTCGGCAATGGCCGCGCCGTCGTCGGTCACCAGCACCGGCGTCTGGCCCAACGGATTGCGCGCCAGATGCGCGACGCTTTTATGTTCGCGCGCCAGCAACGAAACGCCTTCGGTGGGAAGTTCGATCCCCTTTTCGGCGGCGAACATCCGCACGCGGCGCGGGTTCGGCGCGGGGTTGGCGCTGTCGTAAAAGATCATTGACCTTTGAACTCCGGCTTGCGCTTTTGCAGGAAGGACAGGCCGCCCTCTGCCGCGTCGGCGCTGCCCCCGGCGATCCGCTGCGCCTCGGCCTCGCGGGTCAGCGCGCTGGCATAATCCATTTCGAGCGCGGACGCGATATTCTGGCGCATCAGGCCCAGCGCGAGCGTCGGCCCGTTCGCCAGCTTTGCCGCGAGCGCGCGCGCTTCGACGTGCAACGCCGCATCATCGACGCATTTATAGATCAGCCCCCATTCGGCGGCCTGCGCGCCCGAAATCCGTTCACCCAGCAACATCATCTGCGTTGCGCGCGCCTTGCCGATCAGGCGCGGCAGCATCCAGCTCGCGCCGCCGTCGGGGACCAGCCCAATGTTGACGAACGCCTGCAGGAAATAGGCCGACGCCCCGGCGATCGCAAAATCGCTGCACAATGCCAGGCTGCATCCGATACCGGCGGCAGGTCCGTTGACCGCAGTGATGACCGGCACGGCCAGCTTTGAAAGCTTGACCATCGTCGGGTTGTAGCTGCGCGTCAGCGCGCCATAGGGTCCGTTTGCCCCGACGCCCGCACCCAGCCCGCGCGCCTGCAAATCGGCGCCCGCGCAAAAGGCCCTCCCCTCGCCGGTGATCAGCAACGCGCGCGCACCGTCCAGATTGTCGAGCGCCTCGCTAATTTCGTCGGCCATCTGCGGCCCCATCGCGTTCAACCGCTCAGGGCGATTGAGCGTGATGGTCGCGATATCGTCGACAATGTCAAAGCGGATTGTTTCGTAGGTCATCAATGCCCGCCCTCCTGCGGCGTTTCCATAATTTCGGTCAGCACACCGTGCATATCGCGCGGGTGGACAAAGAAGATCAGCGTGCCGTGCGCACCTATCCTTGGATCACCCAGCACACGCTTGCCGACGCTTTCAAACCACGCCTTGGCGGCATGAATGTCGGGGACTTCGTAACAGACATGATGCTGGCCACCCGCCGGATTCTTGTCGAGGAACGACTGGATGGAGGCGTTGCCGGGCAGCGGTTCGATCAGCTCGATCTGGGTACCACTAAAATCCGTTCGTCCTGAGCCTGTCGAAGGACCCGGCGTATCAACGAAACACACCTTCACCCCCTGATCGGGCAGGTCGAAGGGTTCATGGATCTTCGTCGCGCCCATGACGTCGCGGTAAAAGACGATGCTGTCCGCGATCGAGGGTGTGGCCACGCCGATGTGATTGAGACGGCCGAGTTTCATCTTTTGCTCCAGAGCATTTCACCAATCAGCATTATTTCGTTGATTACAAATAGTACCACCACCGCAGCAAAAATGATCGTGAAGAGAACGGTTGGCCTATGGTACCACTTGGCGCGCTCACGGTCCTGATCGAGCTTTGTGAATGCTGCTTGCCACTCTTTATTTCGCGTGGG
>JBEGPL010000168.1:0-14854 GCA_041181445.1 Pseudomonadota bacterium | reverse complement strand
CGTGTCACGACCAAGAATGTCGCCAAGCTGGGTGCGTTGCTGGATGCGCTGATCAGCGCAGGCGGCACCAACATCGACGGGCCGAGCTTCAGCGTCGACGACCCCGACGCGATGCTCGACGCCGCGCGCGACCGCGTGGTGGCCAAGGCGAGTGCGCGCGCGGCGCGCTATGCCAAGCTCGCGGGGTACAAGGGCGCACGGCTGGTGATGATCAGCGAAGGCGGCGGTTATGTACAGCCGATGCCGGTCATGCCGCAAATGATGGCCGCAGACGCCATGGCGAAATCGGTGCCGATCGAGCCCGGCCAGGTCGGCAACAGCCTGACCGTGCAGTTCCAGTTCGTGCTGGAGAAATAGCTCAAGCCCTCGCGCGCCGTTCGTCCTCAGCCTGTCGAAGGACGGGGTCCACGCATTTCTTCCCTCACCACGGCCACGCGCGTTCGCGGTACCATTTGGTGATGACATATTTGCGGCCGGCGCGGACCGGCATCCCGGCGTGGATCGTCGCCGGGTTCGGCGCGCCGTCCAAGCCGATATTGTTCCAGGCGAGCAGCTTGCCGGTTTCGGGCTGGTGGATTTTGCCCGTGTCGCGAAACCGCGTTGCGCCGCCCGCGTCGGGGACGTTGAGATAGATCATCAGCGTCCACGTCCGCTGACCCGAAATTGCGCAATATTTCTGGTAATCCAGCCCGTCGGGTTCGAAATAGTCGGTGTGCGCCTTGAACTGCTGGCCGACGTCGTAGCGCTGTCCCTGCAGCGGCTCGCCAAAACCCGGGTCGATGCCGGTCAGCGCGCATAGCCGGTCGTCGAGCGCGCGCACCGCCGCGTCGCCATGGTCGAGATCGCCGGTCAGGCTGGTGCGGAACGCGTCGTCGCCATTGGGGTCGGCGATGGTCGATGGGCGCACGGCGGTGTCGATCCGCGTGATCATCGCGGCGCAGCTTTCGGCGCCGAGCCAGCGCGGGATGATGAACTGCTGCAGCCGGGGTGAGGGGACCTTGCGGGTGCCGGGCGTCGTGGCCAGCCGCGCGGCGACGGCGTGCGCGCCCGATGCGACCAGATCGACAATGTGCGGCGCGGCGGTCATGGGCACACTCTACGCAACCGCGCGCGCGCGAACAATGCCAACTGCGCCAGCGCGAACAATGCCAACCGCGCCAGCGCGAACAATGCTTGACGACTCCCCACCGCCGCGCCTATCGCCGCGCGCTGGCACGGTGCCCTGTGCGCCCGTGCCCGTGGCGATCGTAGCTCAGTTGGTTAGAGCACCGGTTTGTGGTACCGGGGGTCGTGGGTTCAAGCCCCATCGGTCGCCCCATTTTCTGTTTGAAATGCCAGCGTTGCGGCGCGAACGCCCGGGCTGAAAAAAGGCGACCGTCCCCTTTTTTGGTTTCTGCCTCCACCCAAACGCACAAAGACGGGACCGGGCCGGTGGTCAATGCCCCGGCCCTGATCCCGTCCCTGCGACCCGCGGGGCTCCCTGCGGATCAATCGCGCGCGGTCCATGGTGCCGCAGGCGGCAATGGCGGCGCGAATCTGACGGTGCGGTCATGTTTGTCGGCCGGAGGGAAGACCGACGTCGGGGCGCACCGAATAATCATGAAACGCAGCAACATGCGGATATGTTCCCGATCAGGGCGCATCTGGCCGCGTCTGGTCGCAACAGACATTCACTTTGTCGCGCCCGCGCGCCGATTTTCGCCCGTGACTCGCGCGCATAAGTTGTTTATTGCGCGAAGACGTAATTTTATTCCGTCCATGCTCCGGGAGTAACCGCCATGCCCGCCATTTGGGACCTGCCCGATTTCGATGATCACGAACATGTCCATTGTTTTCGTGATGCCGCCAGCGGGTTGACCGCCGTCATCGCCGTCCATTCGACGCACCTTGGCCCGGGCGCGGGCGGCGTGCGATACTGGCACTATGCCGACCGGCAGGCGGCGGTCACCGACGCGCTGCGGCTGTCGCGGGGCATGAGTTACAAGAATGCGATGGCGGGGCTGCCGATGGGCGGCGGCAAGGGCGTGATCCTGGCCGACGCCGGGACCGCCAAGACACCGGCGCAGCTTGCCGCCTTTGGCCGTGCGATTGAACAGCTTGGCGGTTCGTATGTCACCGCCGAAGACGTCGGCATGACCGACGCTGACATGGTGGCGATTGCGGCGCACACGCGCCATGTGTCGGGTCTGCCAGTGGCCAGCGGTGCGGCGGGCGGCGACCCCGGCCCGCTCACCGCGATCGGCGTATATCTGGGCATCATGGCAGCCATCCGCGAGGGGCTGGGCACCGACAGCGCGCGCGGCGTTCGCATCGCGGTGCAGGGCGTGGGCAGCGTCGGCGGCGGTGTTGCCCGGCGGCTGGCGGCGGACGGCGCGGTGCTGACGCTGGCCGACGTCAATCTGGCGCGCGCCAAGGCGCTGGCCGAGGAGCTGGGCGCCGACCTGGCCGATTCGGCGGCGATCATGGATGTGGAGGCCGACGTGTTCAGCCCCAATGCGCTCGGCGCGATTCTGACCGAGGACAGCATTTCCCGGCTGCGCGTGCCGATTGTCGCAGGGGGCGCGAACAACCAGCTCGCGACTGCCGCCGACGG
Source organism: Pseudomonadota bacterium (assembly GCA_041181445.1). Taxonomy (GTDB): domain Bacteria; phylum Pseudomonadota; class Alphaproteobacteria; order Sphingomonadales; family Sphingomonadaceae; genus Sphingopyxis. The sequence continues at coordinate 12,261 of JBEGPL010000168.1, read as the reverse complement.
CCAACGCATCCACGACCGCGGCGTCGTCTATGCCCCCGATTATGTGATCAACGCGGGCGGCATCATCAACGTCGCGCTCGAATATCTGGGCCAGCAACAGGCTGGTGGGGGGTCACGCGACGAAGTCGAAAGCCGCATTGGCCAGATTCCCGGGCGGCTGGCGGCGATCTGGGCCGAAAGCCGGGCCAGCGGCACGCCGGCGTCGATGGTCGCAGACCGGATGGCGCAGAAACTGATCGGCCGGGGTTAAGCGGCGCTGACGGCGCCAGCCGGCACGTCATTGCGGACGTCATCGCGGTGCGCCCGGCTCGCGGCTTTGACCGCATAGAGCGCCTTGTCGGCATGGCGCAAAAGCTGGTCGATGTCGTTGCCGTGGGCGGGGAAACGGGCGCTGCCGATGCTCGCTGCGACGTGGATGCGGCCGCCTTCATACCCGACCGGCAGGACCAGCGCCGACAACAGCGCGGCGGTGCACGACGACAAGTCGGCGTCGGTACGCACGTCGGTGAACAGGATGACAAATTCGTCGCCGCCCATCCGCCCGATGCGTGCGCCGCGTCCGGCGGCGGCCTGCAGCCGCGCCGCGACGGCGCATAATACGGCATCGCCTGCCGCATGGCCAAGGGCATCGTTGATGGGTTTGAACGCGTCGAGGTCGATCAGGGCGAGGGCGATCGCGCCATCGCCGCGCCGCGCTTTGGCCAGCGCGCGATCCGCAACATCGTGAAAGGCGCGGCGGTTGGCCAGACCGGTCAGCGGGTCGGTGCGCGCCAGTTCGTCGACGCGGCGGTGCATGTCGAGCCGGTCGAGCGTCATGCGATATTGATCGCGCAGGAAGCTGATCTTCAGGAACACCACGCTCGATGCGCTGAACCCGATCACCAGCGCCAGAAAGTCACCCGATATCATCATCAACAGGCCCGACGGCAGGACCCCGACGATCAGAGCGGCATGCGAGGCAACGCGCAGCGGGGCCAGGCAATGGGCGATGCTGAACGCACCGAAAGCCAGCGAAATCGGAATCAGCACCGGATGGTCAAGCCATTGCATCTGAAACGACAAACAGCTGAGCAGGCTGCACAATGCGATCGATGCCGTGCAGGCCACGTCGACGCCGTGCAAGTAACGGTCAATATTGGCCGGGCTCGCCGGACGGCGAAAACGACGCCGCCACTGGATCAGCCGGCCCATGTTGAACAGCGCGATCAGCGGTGTCCACGCCCAATAGATGGGCTGTGTGCCCTGCATGTACAACACGACGTCGATGATCAGCAGGTTGAGGATGGCGACCATGTGCAATTGCGGAATGTTGCGCTGAATCGCCTCATATTGGTCGCGCGCCAGCAGCGTCCGGATGACGGCGGGCGGCGCTGGAAACAGGCGTAACCACAGCCGGGCGATGCGTGTGCGGGCGCCGCTGTCTGAATCGGCCGATGTCCCCGCGTTTGCCATGATTCCAGTGACTAGAGGCCAGTCCCTAACGGGCCGTTAACCAGCGGCGAGGGGTGCGCGCTTGCCAATATGCAATTATTAGTTAAAAAACTAATTAATTTGAATATCGAGGTGATTCGCCATGCGCATAAATCGACGGACTTTGCTGATCAGCGGGGGGGCGAGCGCGGTCATTCTGGGCGGCGGCGCAGCGGCGGCGTGGTGGCCGGGCACCGCCAGCGCGACCGCGCCGTGGCGCGCCACCGGCGAATCGCTGGGTGACGCCCGGCTCGACGCGCTGGCCTTTGCCATTCTGGCGCCCAATCCGCACAACCGCCAGCCGTGGCAATATCGGCTGGATGGTGCCGACCGGATCGACGTTTATTGCGATCTCGACCGCCGCCTGCCCGCAACCGACCCGTTCGACCGCCAGATTTGCATCGGTTTTGGCTGCATGATCGAATTGTTCGTGTTGGCCGCTGCGGCCAGGGGTTATGCCGCCAACGTCGCGCTGTGGCCCGACGGCGCGCCACAACCACGGCTCGATACGCGGCGGGTGGCTGCGCTGACGTTGACGCGCAGCGGGCCTGTCCGGCCCGATCCGCTGGCCGAGGCGATTCTGGTGCGGCGATCGAACAAGACGGTTTATGATAACACGCCGGTGCCAGCGGCCATGTTGGCGGCGCTGGTCGGCGATCCGGGTGTCGACGGCCTGCGGGTCGCCGGATCGGTGGATCCGGCCGATGTTGAAAAGCTGCGCCAATTGACGTGGGCAGCGTGGATGGCCGAGTATGAAACAGCCGCGACGCGCCGTGAGACGATTGACCTGATGCGGATCGGCAATGGCGAAATTGTCGCCAATCCCGATGGCGTCGAATTGGGCGGAGTGATGATGGGGCTGGGCAAATTCAGCGGGCTGGTCACGCGCGAAACACTCGATACGCCGGGCAGCACCGCCTATCAGCAGGGCATCGATATGTATGAACCCATGCTGCGGTCGGCGCAGGGCCATGTCTGGATTGTAACGGACGATTCGGGCCGCGCGGCTCAGATTGCCGCTGGCCGCCGCTGGGTGCGGATGAACCTGCGTGCACAGAATCTCGGGCTGGCGCTGCATCCGCTCAGCCAATGTTTGCAGGAATTTCCCGAAATGGCGGCGCATTATGTCGATGTCCACCGCACGCTGGGCGCGGCGGACGGCGCAATCGTGCAAATGCTGGGGCGGATTGGCTTTGCCCCGCCGCCGCCGCCGACACCACGCTGGCCGCTCAAAACCCACCTGGTCGCCGCATGACCGCTCAGCCGCAACCAACTAATCTTTTGGCCATGCTGACCGACATCGGTATCATCGACCAATTGCTGTCGGCCGCGGCGACGCGCGTGCTCGCGCCCGAACTGGGGCTGTCGGAATATGGCGTGCTCAACCATTTCGTTCGGCGCGGTGACGGCGAAACGCCCTCGCGGCTGGCGCGCGCGTTTCAGATGACCAAGCCGTCGATGACCGCGATATTGGCGAAACTGGTGGCAAAGGGGCTGGTGACGCTGACGGCGCACGAAGACGACGCGCGGTCAAAGCGCGCAGCGATCACCGACCGCGGCCGGAGTGTCCATGCCGACGCCGCGCGGCGGATGGCGGCGCTGGCGCCTGAATTGTTCGATGGCTTCGATGTTGCCGCGCTGCTGGAACAGGCGCCGTTGATTGCGTCGCTGCGCGCGCATCTGGATGCCCAGCGCAATGCGCGCGACGGACTTGCCTAGCGCGGCAAAGCCCCGCACAATCGGCGCAATGCGCTTTCTTTATCTTGCCGCCGGTTGGCTGTCGCTGGTGCTCGGCGGTATCGGCATTGTCCTGCCGGTGCTGCCGACGGTGCCTTTTGTCATTCTGGCGGCCTATTGCTTTGCGCGCTCGTCGCCCCGGCTGGAGGCGTGGCTGGTTGGTCATCCGCGCTATGGCCCGCATATCCGGGCGTGGCGCGATCATGGCGCGATCAGCCGCCGGGGCAAGGTCGCCGCGCTGATCGCCTATGTCGCGGCGGCCGGCGTCGGGCTGATCTTTGCGCCTTGGCCGTGGCTGCTCGCGCCAGTCGCGGTTGCCGCCATCGGCATGCCGTGGATATGGACGCGGCCCGATGCGTGACTTCCGCACCATATTGCTGGACCCGCGCGCGTCGCTTGACTAAGGCTCGTCTCAGCCATGCATGCCTATGCAAATCCCGCCCGATTCCTGCGCATCGCCCGCCCGCTGACGCCGTGGCTGGTGGGTCTTGGCCTGTTGCTGGTCGGCATCGGCGCGTGGGCGGGGCTGACCCGAACGCCGCCTGATTATTTACAGGGTGAAACCGTTCGCATCCTTTACGTTCATGTCCCCGCCGCGTGGCTGGGCATGGGCGGGTGGAGCGCGCTTGCCGTCGCCGGGCTGATCCAGCTTGTCTGGCGGCATCCGCTGGCGGGAATTTCGGCGCGCGCCGTCGCCGTGCCGGGCATGCTCTTTACCGCGCTGTGCCTCGCGACCGGGTCGATCTGGGGCAAGCCGACATGGGGAACATGGTGGGAATGGGACGGGCGGATGACGTCGATGCTGGTCCTGCTGTTCCTCTATGCCGGGTTCATCGCGCTCGCCAACGCGGGCGAGGAACGGGGTTCGATCAGCCGCGCGACCGCCATTTACGCGCTGATCGGCGCGATCAACATCCCGATCATCAATCGCAGCGTCGTGTGGTGGAACAGCCTGCATCAGGGGCCCAGCATCACGCTGCGCGGGTCGAGCATCGACGGCGCGATCCTGTGGCCGCTGGGTTTTACCGTGATCGGGTTTTCGTTGTTGTTCGGCGCGATCGTGCTGATGCGGATGCGCAGCATCATCGCCGCCAACCGGGTCGAGGCCCGGATGCGCCGCCGCGCGATGGATTGAACCGCGCATGACCAGCCAATGGACCTATGTCGCCGCCGCCTATGGCCTGACCGCGCTGCTCGGCGCGGGGGTGCTGTGGCACAGCTGGCGCACGATGCGCGCCGCCGAACGCGCCGCCGACGCGCTGCGCGACGGTGAACCGTGAAGGCCAAACATCAACGACTGGTGCTGGCGCTGGTCGCACTGGCCGCGATCATCGGCGCGGGTTTGCTGGCGACGTCGGCGCTGCGCGATGAAGCGGCTTATTTCCGCACGCCAACTGAGCTGGCGGCGGGGGCCTCGCCGGTTGGTGAGCCGATGCGGCTGGGCGGCATGGTCGCGGCGGGGTCGATCCAGAAACAGCCCGACGGCGTGTCAATCCGCTTTGTCGCGACCGACGGCCGGGCCAGCGTTCCGGTGGAGTTTACCGGCATCGTCCCCGACCTGTTCAAGGAAAAGTCGGGCATGGTCGCCGATGGCGCGATGCGCGCCGACGGGGTGTTCGTTGCCGACAAGATCCTCGCCAAGCATGACGAACGCTATATGCCGCCGCAAATGGGCAAGATGCCGGCGGGGGCGGGCGACACGTTGGTGCCGGACGTGGGCAAATGATCGCCGAGGTCGGCCTTGCGCTGCTCTGGCTGTCCGCCGCGATCGCGGTGCTGATATTGGTGTCGGGCACATTGTTCCTGCGCCAGGACAGGGCGGACTTTGGCGCGCTCGTCCGCCCGCTGTCGGTGGCACAGGGGCTGCTCACCGCGCTGGCCTTTGGCTTGCTGATCGCACTGTTCGTGCGGTCTGACATGTCGGTCGAACTGGTCGCGCGCAACAGCCACAGCGCCAAACCGATGCTGTTCAAGGTTGCCGGGGCATGGGGCAATCACGAAGGGTCGATGCTGCTCTGGCTCACCATATTGGGCCTGTCGGGCGGGCTGGTCGCGCTGTTTGAAAAGCGGCTGAACCTGCGCACACTGGTCGCGACGCTGTCGGCACAGGCGGCGCTCAGTCTGGGCTTTTTCGCCTTTCTGCTGTTGTCGTCGAACCCGTTCACCCGGCTCAACCCCGCCGCGCCCGATGGCGCGGGGCTCAATCCGCTGTTGCAGGATGCCGGTTTGGCGTTCCACCCGCCGACGCTGTATGTCGGCTATGTCGGCTTGTCAGTGGCATTCAGCTTTGCCGTCGGCGCGCTGATCACCCGCGATGTCGGCCCCGCCTTTGCCCGCGCGATGCGGCCGTGGGTGCGCTTGTCCTGGATATTCCTGACGCTGGGAATCACGGCGGGCAGTTATTGGGCCTATTATGAGCTTGGCTGGGGCGGCTGGTGGTTCTGGGACCCGGTCGAAAATGTCTCGCTGATCCCGTGGCTGGCGGGCGCGGCCCTGCTCCATTCGGTCAGCGTGACGGCGACGCGCGACGCGCTGCGCGCATGGACGGTGATGCTGGCCGTGGTCGCATTCTCCATGTCGATGGTCGGCACCTTCATCGTTCGTTCCGGCCTGCTGACCAGCGTCCACAGCTTTGCCGTCGACCCCGAACGCGGCACATTCCTGCTCGCGCTGATGGCGATCTATATCGGCGGTGCGCTTTTGCTGTTCGCGCTGCGCATCAACACGGTGAGCGAGGGCAAGCGGTTTGCGCTGCTCAGCCGCGAAGGCGCGCTGGTGATCAACAATCTGTTGCTGTCGGTGATCTTGGTCGTCGTGCTGCTCGGCACCCTTTATCCGATCATTGCCGAGGCATTGGGCGAAAAAGTGTCAATCGGCGCGCCCTATTACAACCGTTACGCCGGACCGCTCGCGCTCGCGCTGTTCGTGGTGATGGCGGCGGGGCCGTTGCTGCGCTGGCGCCGTGACGACGGCGCGCTGGTCAAGCGCCGCCTGCCGCTCGCGTTGCTGGTTGCGGCGGCGGTGTTGCTCGCGCTGGTGCTTTGGGGCGGCAAGGTCGGCGTGCTGCCGTTGCTCGGCATGGCGTTCGCGGGCGGGATTGTCATCGCCAGTCTGGCGCCGCTGGTCGGGCGCAACCTGTTGCGCACACCGCTGCCGGTATGGGGCATGGTGATCGCGCATCTGGGTGTCGGCGTCGCGCTCGCCGGGATGGCGGCGGAAAGCGCGTTTATCAAGGAACGGCTGGTCGCCGCGCGGCCCGGCGAAACAGTGATGGTGGGCGATTTTGCGGCGCGCTTTGTCGGCGTGCGGCCGGTGGCCGGGCCGAACTGGACCGCGATCGAGGCCGAAATGCTTGTTCAGCGCGGCAACGGCGCGGCGCATGTCATGCGCCCGCAATCGCGCAGCTTTCCCGGCCTGATGGGCGGCGCGCCAACCGAAACCAACGAAGCCGCGCTGCTCACCCGCTGGGACGGCCAGCTTTACGTCGTCGTCGGCCACAGCGTCGCCGATGCACAGGGCACGCGTTATCAACTGCGGCTCTGGTGGAAGCCGCTGGTCTGGCTGATCTGGCTGGGCGGGGCGATGATCGCGATCGGCGCGGCGCTGGCGCTGGTCGGGCGCGGACAGTGGCTGACGACGCTGCGGAGCTGGCGGCGGCGACGTGCAGGCGCGCGATACGCATGAAGGGCCGGATGATCTTTTTCGTGCCGCTGGCGATCATGGCGCTGTTGTTCGGCATGTTCATTTACCGGCTGGTCGTGCCCGCCGAAACGTTGATCGAGTCGCAATGGGTGGGCAAGCCGATGCCGTTGTTCGACCTGCCACCCGCGACGGCGGGCGTTGCCGGTCTGTCGAGCGCGAGCCTGTCCGACGGACGCCCGCGCCTCATCAATGTCTTTGCCAGCTGGTGCGGGCCATGCCGCATCGAAGCGCCGCAGCTGGAGGCATTGCGCGCCGCCGGGGTCGACATTGTCGGCATCGCCATCCGCGACCGGCCCGAAGATGTCGCGCGATTCCTGTCCGAAAACGGTAATCCGTTCAGCCGGATCGGGTCGGACCAGATGAGCAGCGTCCAAATCGCGCTGGGATCGTCGGGCGTCCCCGAAACCTTTCTGATCGACGGCAAGGGCGTCATCCGCCGCCAGATTCAGGGCGTGATCGCCGCCGAAGATGTGCCCGCGATCATCGCCGAGCTGGAGGCGATGCGATGAGGCGCGCGCTGACCCTGTTGCTGGCGCTGCTCGCCGTCTGTGCTCCCGCTGCCGTCCCGCTGCGCGCACAGAACCAATTGCCCCCCGCGCCGCTGGCCTATCAGCAATTGCCCGACGTGGCGCAGGAGGCCGAGGCGAAGGCGCTGATGGAAACGCTGCGCTGTCTGGTGTGTCAGGGCCAGTCGATTGCCGATTCGGACGCCCCGCTGGCGGGCGACATGCGCAGCCAGGTGCGCCAGAAAATCGCGGCGGGCGAGGACCCCGAGGCGATCCGCGCCTATCTGATCGCCCGCTATGGCAATTGGGTGACTTATGACCCGCCGTTCGACGGCGCGACCGCGCTGCTCTGGCTCGGACCGTTGCTGGCGCTGCTGGTGGGCGGTTGGCTGGCGCTGGGACGGTTCCGGCGCGGCGATGATGATGCGGCAGGGGGTGGGGCATGATCTGGCTGTGGCTATTGCTCATCTGCGCGGCGATGCTGTTGCTGATCGGCTGGCTGGGCGGCGTTGCCCGGACCGCGCTGATGCCGGTCGCAGCGGCGCTTATGCTGGGGCTGGCCGGCTATGTGCTGCACGGACAGCCGGGACTGGCGGGATCACCCGTGGCGTCGGCCGCGCCGGGTGACGACGAAGATTTTGGCAAGCCACTGTCGCGCGAAAATGGGCAGATGGCCGACCGATTTGGCCCGGGCGGCAATTTTCTGGGCATGGCGGACAGTTTCCTGCGGCGCGGCAGGACCGAAATGGCGGCGGGGACGCTGGCGGCGGGGCTCAAGAAATATCCGGACAATGTCGATCTGTGGGTCGCCTATGGCAATGCGCTGGTGGCGCACGGCGGCGGCATGGTGACGCCTGCGGCGGCGCTGGCGTTTGACGAAGCGGCGCGGCGTCAACCGGACCACCCGGCGCCCATATTCTTTCTGGGGCTGGCACAGGCGCAAAGCGGCGATCTGGCGGCGGCAGAGGCAAACTGGGCGCAATTGCTGGCGCGCTCGCCGGCCGATGCACCGTGGCGCGCCGATCTGGAAGCGCGGCTGGCCATGGTCCGCGCCGAACGGGGCGGCGGCGATGCGGCAAAGCGCTGAATCCGAATCAAATTGCATGGCCTTTTGGCCGGTGCTAGGCGCGCGCATCTTTTGCGTTGTCGGCGGTGATTGCACCGTCAGGGTGCCGGCGCTTCAGGGGTCCAGACCATGAGCGACGCCGCCGCTGCACCGACACCAACCGCCGACCAGCCGGGCGCGGTGCCCGACCATGCCCATGGCAACGACCCGCTGCTCAAATTGTGCATTGGCGCGGTTGGCGTCGTCTTTGGCGATATCGGCACCAGCCCGCTTTATGCGTTCCGCGAGACATTTTCCGGCCATCACCCGATCCACGCCGACCGTTTGCACATTCACGGCGTGCTCAGCCTGGTCTTTTGGTCGATGATGATTGTTGTCACGTTCAAATATGTCATGACCATCATGAAAGCCGACAACAAGGGCGAGGGCGGCAGCCTGGCACTGCTCGCATTGATCAGCCGCAAGTCAGATGGCGCGCGCTGGACCGCGCCGATCGTGTTGCTCGGCGTCTTTGCGACCGCGCTGTTTTACGGCGATTCGATGATTACGCCCGCCATGTCGGTGCTGTCGGCGACCGAAGGGCTGATTTATGTCCATCCCGGCTTTGGTGACTGGATCATTCCGATTGCGCTGACGATCCTGGTCGGGCTGTTCGCGATACAGGCGCGCGGCACGGACAAGGTCGGGGCGCTGTTCGGGCCGATCATGATCGTTTATTTCCTGATGCTGGCGGCGCTCGGCATTCCCTATATTGCGCAGGATCCGGGGATCATCTTTGCGACGCTCAACCCGCTCAACGCCATCGGATTTTTCATGACCGACGGTTTTACCGCCTTTGTCGCGCTCGGATCGGTGGTGCTGGCGGTGACGGGGGCGGAGGCGCTCTATGCCGACATGGGCCATTTCGGTCGCAAGCCGATCGGGATCAGCTGGCTCTATTTCGTTCTGCCCGCGTTGATGCTCAACTATATGGGGCAGGGCGCGATGGTGCTGGCGGTTGACGATGCGACAGCGGCGGGGCTGATCAAGGATCCGTTCTTTCAAATGATGCCCGACGTGCTGACCGTCCCGGTCGTGATTATCGCGATCATGGCGACGATCATCGCCAGCCAGGCGGTGATTTCGGGCGCCTTTTCGCTGACCCAGCAGGCGATCCAGCTCGGCTTTATTCCGCGTCTGCGTGTCGAACACACCAGCGCGTCGGCGGCGGGGCAAATCTATATTCCGGCGGTCAACTGGTTCCTGATGATCATGGTGATCATCTTGGTGCTCTATTTCGGGTCCTCGTCGCGGCTGGCGGCGGCCTATGGCATTGCGGTGACCGGCGCGATGTTCATCGACACATGCCTGATGGCGGTCGTGCTGTTCAGCCTGTGGAAGTGGCCGGTGTGGAAAGCGGCGCCGATCATCCTGCTGTTTTTCATCGTCGATGTGGCCTATTTTGGCGCCAACCTGATCAAGGTCCCCGACGGCGGCTGGGTGCCGCTGGTCATGGGGCTGATCATCTTCACCATGCTGACCACTTGGGCGCGCGGGCGGCAATTGATGAAGGCGCGTATGGCCGAAGGCACGATGCCGATCGACATTTTTGTCGCCAGCGCGGCCAAATCGGCGTCGCGCGTGCCCGGCACGGCGGTGTTCATGACGGCGGCGTCGGATGGCGTGCCGCATGCGCTCCTCCACAATCTGAAACATAACAAGGTTTTGCACGAACGGGTCATCCTGCTCACCATCCACGTCGCCGACGTCCCTTATGTCGGCGAAGACACGCAGTGCGGGCTGGAGGATCTGGGCCAGGGATTCCACCGTCTGGTGGTGCGTTATGGCTTTATGCAGCCCATCGACGTGCCCGCGATGCTGGCGCGCGTCACCGGGTGCGGGTCGCAATTCCGCATGATCGAAACCAGTTTCTTCCTGTCGCGCCAGACGTTGATCGCGTCGGCGCATCCGGGCATGTCAATCTGGCGGGAAAAGCTGTTTGCTTGGATGATCCGCAACTCGGAAAGCGCGATGGAATATTTCCGGCTGCCGACGAATCGGGTGGTCGAACTGGGCAGCCAGATCGAAATCTGACCTCGGGCGGGCATCGCGGCGACAATAATACACCATTTCGGACCCATCGCGCCCCATTTTGCGCCACAAGTCGGATCAATGCCGCATTAAGCATTTGAACAAAGCCGCGCGGCTTGCAATGTTTGCTGCCTTTAAGGGGGCGATAATCACCACAGACTCATCCGGCGATCAGGACCGCGATCAACGCGGCGATCAACGCGACGGGCACGATCATCGGATTGATCGTGGGCGCGGCGGCGTGCGCGCTGATGGGTGGCATCAGGCCGCCCCCTTTGCGCTGCTCGCCGGTGATCCGGCGGCGGTGGCCCACGACGGCCTGTCCGCGCGGCTCCGGCGGATGGGGTTTCGCCCCGAACCCGCCGCGGGTGACGCTGTCGCCGCCTTGATCGACGGCGCGCCGCTGCGGCTGGCGTTCGGCGCGCTCAATGTCCTTGCGGGGCCGCCATCGACGGCGATGTGTGCGGCGAGTGCACCGGGCGCTGACGGTGTCACGGCGGCGGGCCCCCCGCCGCCAGCCGACTGGGCGGACCGTGCCATCGCGTTTGTGCCCGAATCCATGCCGCGAGCGGACGATACGCCGCCGCCCGCTGCGCAGCGCTATTTTGACCGGCGTTTTTTTGAAATGCTGGTGCTGTTGATCGATACGTTTGACGCCGACTATCTCTATTGGTCGCCCGCGCGGCTGTGGTCGCGGGCCGACCTGTTCCGGACCGCCGTCACCGAAATGCTCGACAGCGGCATGCCGCCAGTGCTGCATCTGGTCGCCTTCGGCGCACGTACGCAGGGGGCGGGGACGGGCGTTGAAACGCGCGGGCTGGCGCATTTTACCGGGCAGGAAATGGCGGCGCGTCCGCCATCGACGATGGATCATCGCGACGTCGTGCGGCGGCTGGCGCGGCTGGCGCTCGACATGATGATCAACGGGCCGATTTTGAACGCACGTCGCTTTCCGGGGCTGGACGCGGGCGAGGTGCTCGTTGTGCGGCCTGCACCGGGGGCGGATGGTGCCTCGCCCCATATTGATGTCGCATGGCAAGACAATGGTGACTGACCGCGCCCCGCGGGAACGCAACGATATCAATTGGCGCGCGCCGCGCTGCGCCGGGTTTCAGCGGCACCATCTGATCCCGGCGGCACTGCTCGCCCGGCCACAGGTCGCCGCGATGATGGCGGCGTTGCGGCGGCACGGCTATGATATCCACAGCTTTGGCGAAAACGGCTTGCTGCTGCCGCAAACCGAAGCTGCCGCACTGCGCCTGGGTCATGCGCTCCACCGCGGACCGCACCCGGGCTATTCGGACGTCGTGGCCGCCCGCGTCGAAACGATCCGCGCCTATCACGCAATGAATTTTGTCACCGAGCCGCGTCGTGCCGCGGTCGATGCCATCGGACGCCTGCGCCTGCTCCAAATCACCACGCGCCGGGCACTGACCGATCGCCACCGGCTCAGCTTTTTCCTCAACCGGCGCGATCCGATGCGGCTATTTGCCGACCGTCCCTATCTGGACGACGCGATCGACCGGATTTTCGCGGCCGACTAGCGCCTGTCTGACCTAGATTGATCCAGCGACAACCGCGAAGGGGCGGGCCGATTTTGGCCCATCGCCGCGTTGCTCGTCGGTCACAATGCATAAGCATTGCTCCCTCCTCGCGCCTCGCGCTGCGCCAAAATCGGCTCCGTCACGGCGGGTCAATCGAGGTCCGATC
>JBEGPL010000167.1:0-5622 GCA_041181445.1 Pseudomonadota bacterium | reverse complement strand
TGACGCGCGACGTGCCCGAGGGCGCGGTGATGGTCGGCATCCCGGCCCGGTCGACTTTGGTCGATGCAAAGGATTATGCGCGCGAATTCGTTCCCTATGGCACGCCGTGTCAGGATTTGTTCGACCCCGCGACGCAGAAACTGGAATTGCTGCAATGCCAGGTGCTGGCGTTGCAGGGGCAGATCGCGACACTGATGGCCGAACGCGACGCCGCCGCTGACGCCGCCCGTCCTGCGCCCAAAAAGGGACGCACCGGCGGCTGATGGGAACCGTCACGCCCTTTCCGTTGCCGCGCGCCGCCGCGCTGCAAACGGGATTTGAGCGCGCCGAACTGACCCGCATCATGGATTTATATGGCCGCATGGTGACGGCGGGGCTGTGGCGCGACTATGCGATGGACTTTGGCCGCGAGGCGGCCGTGTTCAGCGCCTTTCGCCGCACCGCCGAACGTCCCGAATTTCGCATCGAAAAACGCCCCGCCTTGCGGAACAGGCAGGGCATGTGGGCGCTGCTGTCCGAAGGCGGGGCGATTTTGAAGCGGGGGCACGACCTGTCGGCCGTGCTCGCGCCGGTTGAACGCCGTTTGATCAAGCTGGCGTAGCGGCCACCTGCTGCTGCGTAACGGGCAGACGGCCCGCCAGCCCGGCGGGCAATTGCCGCACCACCACCGCGCGCGCCGTCTGCCAGAAAGCCGACAGCAGCAACAGCGCCGACCCGATGACGAACGCGGTCAGCGCGACGTTGAGCTCGACCGCGCCGAATTCGCGGAACAATTGGGTCAGCGCGAACAGCACATAGGCCAGCGCCGAAACCAGCAACGCACGGCGGTCGATGGCGAGCGCAATGATCCCGAAGACGATATAGATGCCGATGACCATCACCGCCGCCAAGCTGGCGATATTGTCGCCATCGGTGACGCCGAGCAGCGTGAACAGCGGGTGCGCGATCATCGGCGCCGCCAGCAAATGCAGCCAGAATGCAACGTCGCTGCGCCGTGTCAGGCGCGTCCGGTCACTGCCGTCCCACCACATGGCGAGCGCAAATGTGCCCAGCCCGGCAATCATCACCAGCGCCATGAAGAAATTGTCGGGATGTTCGGGGTTGCCAAAGACCGAAATGACAAGCGCGATAAGGGTGCCGGCGAGCGCCGCCGTGCCCGCCGCGACGGTGATCGGCACCATGAAGCGCCGCCAATGGAACCATGTCGAAACGGCGGTCACCGCCGCGATTCCCGCCGCGATCAGCGCGACGATGGTTTCATCGGGATGGTGGCCGAAAATCGCTTCGCCATGTTCGGCCAGAAAACCGGCCATCGTGCCAAGCACGCCGCCCGAAAAGGCGAGCATGAGGACGATGCTGGGCAGCGCCATGCGGCGCACCCGGGTGAAATATTCGGCCAGGCCCCACGCCGTCCCGGCGACGGCTACACCGCCAAGTGCCGCATGGACTTCGCCGCCGATCCAGCCGACCGCGACAAGCAGAATGATCGCCGCGATGCTGACAAAAATGTCGTTGAAGCCGGTGATGAGGCGGAAATGCTCTTCATCGACATTGGGCGCGCTGCGCATCGACGCGACATGGTTCCGAAGTGCCTGCGCGGCCTCCGGCGTCAGGATGCGGGCGTCAACAGCCGCCTGCAGGTCACTTTCGCTATACATTTGGGTCGTCCTTTTATCATTCGACCCCTTGCCCGCGGTGGGAAATGCCATGACTGTGTTGCATTGTCAATACAGCATGACATTCCCGGCCAAAATCATCCGCCCTGCAGCCGCTTCAGGATGACCATCGATTGTTCGCCGCCCGACGCGGGGACAATTTCGCCGGTGCGGTCGATGATCCGGTCGAACGCCGCCGCGACGCCCTCAACCGTGCGCTCACCCTCGGCCAGTGCGACGCCCTGGGTCAGCGTGACGAACGCCGCCTGATATACGCCCGCGCCCGCGCCGATGATCATGTTCGACGGGGAATCTTCGGACACCAGATAGAGCGCGGCGGGGACGACATTTTCGGGGTTGAACAGCGGCAGCATTTCGGCGGGGAAAATGTCCTCCGTCATCCGCGTTGCCGCGACCGGCGCGAGCGTGTTGACGCGGATATTATTCTTTGCGCCCTCCAGATACAGCGTCTTGGTCAGGCCTGCGAGGCCCAGTTTGGCCGCGCCATAATTGGCCTGGCCGAAATTGCCGAACAGCCCGGTCGATGACGCGGTCATCAGGATGCGGCCGTAATTTTGCGCGCGCATCGTTTCCCAGCACGCCTTGGTGGCATTTGCCGATCCACTGAGGTGCACCTTGACCACCAGGTCGAAATCGGCGGGTTCCATCTTGGCAAAGCTTTTGTCGCGCAGGATGCCGGCGTTGTTGATCAGCACATGGACGCCGCCCCACGCTTCATTCGCCTTTGCGACCATTTCGACCATCTGGTCATATTCGGTGACGCTGCCGCCATTGGCCATGGCTTCGCCGCCCATCGCGCGGATTTCTTCGACAACCGCCGCTGCGGCATCGCTGGCGCCGGTGCCGTCGCGCGCGCCGCCCAGATCATTGACGACAACGCGCGCGCCGCGCCGTGCCAGTTCGAGCGCATAGCCGCGGCCCAGACCGCCGCCTGCACCGGTTACAATGGCCACACGGCCTGCAAAGGAAATTGTCATTGGTCTGCCTCTCGATTTATGCTGACTATGCGGCGCTGCCGTTGCCGCCGTCCATAATCAAGTGGCGGCGCGGAGCAAGCCCCGTGCAACTTTGACGCACCAATGCAACAAAAGTGTCGCACAAACGACGTAGAGCCGTCGGCGAAGCGTCGCACGACTGACGCAATCGAACGCAAAACCAAAAACAAAGGGAAATGACATGCGCAAAATGGCCGGACTCATGCTGGGAACGTCGATGATGCTGATGGCCGCGCCGCAGACGGCGTTGGCGCAAAATGCATCGGCCGATGACATTGCCGCATTGCGCGCCGAAATTGCGTCACTGCGTTCGCAGATTGCGACGCTCGAATCGCGGGTCAACTCGGTGGAAACCGTACCCGCGCCCGCGCCGGTCGCGCCGCCGGTGGTGGCCGCCGTTGCCAAGCCCGCCAAGCCCGCAACCGAAATTGCCTGGAAGGGCGCACCCGAGTTGAAACAGGCCGATGGCTGGTCGTTCAAACCGCGCGGCAGGATCCAGATTGATGTCGCCGGAGTCGACGCCCCTGACGCCGTTTCGCCGACGCGGCTGGGCATCGGCACCGAATTCCGCCGCGTCTATCTGGGCGTCGAGGGCAAGATGCCCGGCGGCTTTGGCTACCGCGCCGAGGCTGATTTCGCCAACAGCAGCGTCGAGCTGACCGACGTCTATGTCAATTACAGCAAAGGCCCGCTGACCGTCACCGCCGGCCAGATCAAGCCGTTCTGGTCGATGGAGGAAATTACCAGCGACCTGTTCACCAGTTTCATGGAGCGCGCCGCGTTCAACAGTGCATTCGGTTTTGAACGGCGTGTCGGCCTGGCGGCGGCCTATCGCAAGGGCGACGTGCTGGCACAGGCGGGCGTGTTTGGCGACAATGCCAATGATTTGCTGAACGATGCGAACAACAGTTTCAGCGTCGATGGCCGCCTGGTGTTCCTGCCCAAAGTCGGCGACACGCAATTGCACTTTGGCGGGTCTTTCCACCGCCGCACCTTTAACGACACGGCGTCGACGACGCGCTATCAGGCGCGCCCGTTCAGCCACATCACGGACCTGCGGCTGATCAACACCGGTAACATAACCGCAACGGGCGAAGACGGCATGGGGGTCGAATTTGCCGCGATCAAGGGTCCGTTTCACGCCTCTGCCGAGGGATTCTGGCAAAGTGTCCGCCGCCCGGGCTTGCCCGATCCGACCTTTTTTGGCGGTTATGCCGAAGTCGGGATGATGCTGACCAAGGGCGACACGTCGGCATATAAGGACGGTGTGTATGACCGGACAAAACCGGCAAAGCCGCTGTCAGCCGGCGGGCCCGGCGCGGTGCAGTTCAACCTGCGTTATGACTATCTCGACCTCAACGATGCCGGGATTGTCGGCGGACGGCAGAAAACACTGGGCGCGTCGATTGTCTGGACGCCGATCGAATATGTGCGGCTGACCGCCAATTACGGCCATCTGACATTCGACGATGCGGCGGTGTCGGCCGCCGGGGACCGCGACTATTCGGCCAATGTGCTGGGGCTGCGCACGCAGATTGATTTCTAAAGCACGCTGTCGGCATCGAGTGCATAGCCCGCGGCGCGCACGGTGCGGATGATGTCGGCGGCGCCCGCGACGTTGATCGCCTTGCGCAACCGGCGGATGTGCACATCGACGGTGCGCAGTTCGATGTCGCTGCCCTGACCCCACACGCTGTCGAGCAATTGGCCGCGCGAAAACACCCGGCCAGGATGTTCCATGAAATGGCGCAGCAGGCGAAACTCGGTCGGGCCCAGCGCCACCGTCTGGTCCGCGCGGCGGACCTTATGCGCAACCAGGTCGATGTGGATGTCGGCATATGCCAGCGATTCAGCCGCCAGCGCCGGGCGCACGCGGCGCAGCACAGCGGCAACGCGTGCCAGCAGCTCGCGCGGGCTGAACGGTTTGGTCAGATAGTCATCGGCGCCCGTTTCCAGTCCGCGCACCCGGTCTTCCTCCTCGCCGCGCGCGGTGAGCATGATGATCGGCACATTGGCGCTTTCGGCGCGGCGGCGCAGGCGGCGGCACACCTCGATGCCCGACAGGCTTTCGATCATCCAGTCGAGGATGACGATGTCGGGCGCCTGTTCCGCCGCCAGCACCAGCGCCTCTTCGCCGTCGACGGTGTGGCGGACGTCGAAACCGGCCTTTTCAAAATGCCACATCAGCACGTCGGCCAGATTGGCATCATCCTCGACCAGCAACAGATTGGCGGCGGCCATCAGTCGCGCGGCGCCGTGTTGTCGAGCGGCGAGGCCCCGCGCTCGCGATCGTCGGGGCGGGTGCCGGTCGCGACATAATAGACCATTTCGGCAATGTTGGTCGTATGGTCACCCATCCGTTCGATATTTTGGCGATGAACAACAGATGCGCTGATTCGGTGATGACGCGCGGATTTTCCATCATGAACGTCACCAGCGCGCGAAAGATGCTGTCATAAAAGTCATCGACCGACCGGTCGCGTTCGATGATTGCATAGGCCAGTTCGGCGTTGCGCGTCGCATAGGCGTCGAGCACGTCGGCCAGCATTTCGGCAACAATGCCCGCCATCGACTTGATCATCGGGATCGATTCGATGGTGCGGCCCTCGCTCAACAGCGGCACGCGCTTGCCGATATTCTTGGCATAATCGCCGATCCGTTCGATCACCGATGCGATTTTCAACGACGCGATCATTTCGCGCAAATCATCGGCCATCGGCGCGCGCAGCGCGATGATCTGGACCGCCAGCTGTTCAACGTCGGCTTCCAGCGCGTCGATGCGCTTGTCGTCGCCAACGACCTGTGCCGCCAGCGCCAGATTGCCGGTGTCGAGCGCATCGATCGCTTGCCGGATTGCCTGTTCGGCGCGGCCGCCCATTTCGGCAATCATGCCGCGCAGCCGGGTCAGTTCGTCGTCGAATGCGGTGACGGTGTGTCCGCTTGCCATGGTC
>JBEGPL010000166.1:0-4198 GCA_041181445.1 Pseudomonadota bacterium | reverse complement strand
TCATCACGCGCCGCCGTTTCGCCCAACCAGATCAGGTCGATGGCGGCAATGCGCCGTTCGAGCAGCGCGGCAGCCGCTTCTGCCGGCACGCGCAGCGCATCAAGGCCGAGTTGGGCAGCGGCGCGCTCGAGGCTGGCGGTGGCCGCGCCTTCGCCGACGATCAGCGCCGTCCCCGCAATGCCGCCCGCCATCATCGCGCGCCGCAACGGTCCGGGTGGCACCGCGCTGTCTGGTTCGACCCTGGCGGCTTCGGCCCGAGCTGTTTCGGCCACAATTCTCTCGACAGTCGGGCCTTGACCTTCTTCGTGGTGCGCCTGAAACATGGATGATCCTTTCATGCCCGATATCTGTTCCACCATATTGGAGCCAAATCACGATATGATCAAAAGAAGAACAAATCCAGTATGAATATAGATCATATCCATTTTGGAGGTTTCGCCTTGATCGTGCGCATTTCCGCCGCCGGATGGCGCCGAAACGGATGCTGTTGGCCGTCAGCGTGGCACCGATGACGCGCCGTTTTGCCGCGTGGCGCTGGCGGCGGCGGCTGCGCAGCTTGGCCGCGCTCTGCTTCATGGCGGCGCTGCTGTGGCTCGCTTGGGGCTGGGCGGCCCCCGCATCCGACCCACTGGCCGCCGCCAGCGGCCGCGTGCATGTGATCGACGGCGACAGCCTGACGCTGGCGCTTGCCGGGACCCTCAGCGCGCCCGACCGCGCGCGCACCGTCCGCCTGATCGGCATCGACGCGCCCGAATATCGGCAAAGCTGTGTCGATGCGAGTGGCGCAAGCTGGGCGTGCGGTAAAGCGGCGCGCGACAGGCTGGCAACGCTGGTCCAGGGGCAAAGCGTGACATGCGCCGTCGTCGCGCGTGACCAATATCACCGCGATCTGGCGACGTGCGCCACGCCCGCGACGCCCGACCTTGGCAAGGTGATGGTACGCGAAGGATGGGCAATGTCGAACGCCAGCATCGCCAGCGCGAGCGGCTATCCGGTCGAGGAAGCCCAAGCGGCGCAGGACAAGACCGGCATATGGCGCGGGACATTCCAGAACCCGCGCGACTGGCGCGACGCAAACAGGTTGATCGGCGTCGATTAAGTTGTACGCGCAAGCTCCGCCAGTTCGCGCCCGCGATCACGCGCGGCGCGCAGCGTTTCGGTGAACAGCGCCACCAGCCGCCCCTCGGCATCCAGCACATCCAGTCCTGCCTGCGTCGTCCCGCCCTTGCTCGTCACCCGCGCCGCCATCGCCGCCGGGGTCGCGCCATCGGCCTGCGCCAGCATCGCCACCGAACCGTCGAACAAAGCCGACGACAAGCCCGCCGCCATGTCGGCGTCGAGCCCCAGGCGCTCGCCCGCGGCGCGATAGGCGTCGATCATCCGATAGACAAAGGCGGGTCCGCTGCCCGCAAAGGCCGTCATCAGGTCAAATCCATTGTCGTCGTCAAAGCGCGCGGTGCGGCCAAGCGGCGCAAGCAGCGCGTCGAGCGCCTTTGCCCGCTTTGCATCGAGCGGATGCGTTTTCGCAACGGCGGTGATCCCCTTGCCCAGCGCGGAGGGCAGATTGGGCATGATCCGCACCACGCCCGCCGCCTGCGGAAACAGCGCCGCAAGGTCCGCCAGCGCTGCACCCGCGAGCATCGAAACGAGCATCGCGTCGGCGGTCAGCGGTGCCAGTTCGCCTGCGACTTCGGCCAGCCCCTGCGGCTTGATGCCCAGCAGAATGATGTCGGCACGGCTGTCAGTCCGCCGCCATGCGGCCAGGCTGCTGCTGTGCACAACGCCATCGGGCAGCGGCGGCTTGGCAGGGTCAACCACGGCCACGTGCGCCGGTTTCAGCCCCGAATCGACCCATCGGCGCAGCATCGCGCCCGCCATATTGCCGCAACCGACAATCAGGATCTTTTGGGAAAAGCGGGACAGTGTCGGTGCGGTCATCATCATTCCTGCGCCGGGATCGGCAAAGCGGTTGTCGATTTGATCTTGGACAGCGCCGCCATCGCCGTGATTTCACGCACCCCCGGCAAGCGCGACAATTTGTCAAAGAAGAAGCGCTCATAGGCTTTCAGATCGGCGGCGACCACCCGCAACATGAAGTCCACCGGGCCGATCAGCACCCAGCATTCGAGCACTTCGTCAAAACTGCGCACCCGCGCCGCGAAATCATCGAGATGGGCGCGTCCGTGCGCGTCGAGCTTGATCTGGACAAACAGATGCGCGTCGAGACCGACCTTCTGCGGATCAACAATTGCAACTTGCCGCTCGATAAAGCCTTCGCGCTGCAAACGGTCGATCCGCCGCCAGCATGGCGATTGCGACAGACCGACCTCGGAGGCAATGTCGGCGACCGTGCGCGCCGAATCGCGCTGCATCGTCGTCAGGATAGCGCGGTCGAAACGATCAAGAGCATTGGTCATAATAACCGCATATCCGCTAAATTGCGCATGAACAATGCCCATCTATGCAAAATACCTGCATATTAGGTGACAATTTTCGCCAATTTCGCGTGATAATGTGGCGCGCGGGCTTTCGCTGCGCCATCCGCTTGCCCGAAAGTCTGATACCATGCCCCTCGCCGCCCGCCCGTTCGACCCCGAGCCTGCCCCCGCCCCGGCGCGGCCGTCAATTGCGCCCGCGCGGCGGAGCTGTTTTCAGGTGTCGGGCGACGACCATCCGGGGCTGCTTCTCCGGCTGATCGAACTGTTTGCCCAGCGCGGCCTTTCCCCCGCTGTTGTCAATGCCACCAGCATCGGCGGCGCGTTGCGTGCCGAAATCATGGTCGACGGACTGCCGCCGCACGACGCCGACATGATCGCAGCCAAGATGGCGGGCGCAGTCGGCGTCCGCGCCTGCCACCTGTCGCACTTCGCCCGGGTTTAGAGCTGCTTAGTCCTTGCCGTTCGTCCTGAGCTTGTCGATGGGCGTTCGCGCTCGCCCCGTGCTTCGACAAGTTCAGCACGAATGGAGCGCTTACAGCGCCAGATAGCCTCTATTGTGCCGCGTTTCCGCAGCTGCTCGTCGGTCCCGACACCAGATCGAGGCAGCGTCCATCAATGTCCGGTGCGGTGACCGGCAGTTTGATCAGCGCCGCCAGCGTTGGCATGATGTCGACCGTGCGCACGGGGTTGGGCTGCTCAAACGCCGCCATCCCGTGGCGCCAGAACAGGATCGGCACGCGGCGATCATAATCCCAGATCGACCCGTGGGTCGCAACAAAACCTGGCGCTGCGAGCGGAATCGGGGTCACGCGCGGTTTCAGCACGACATAAATGTCGCCCGAGCGCGCGGCGTCGAAATTGGCACGGATGCGCTGCGCCAGCGTCCATGTTTCGGGCGACCCCACCGGGATCGGCATCGCCGCCAGCTGGTCGCGCGTCACAAAGGTTTCGACCTGCCGATGATCGGTCAGAATGCGGCTCAGTTCGGCCAGCGCTGCCTTGCGCTGTTTCGCGGTCAACGACGGGCTGAGATAATAATCCCCGAACGGCGCGTCGCCGAACAATATGTCGCCGGTGACGCCGATCTTTGCGGCGATGTCGTCGTTCAACTTGCGCGCGACATGCGTTTTGCGGTCGGGCAACAGATAGGCATCGACGCGTTCGGCATCGGGAATTGCATTTTGCCGATTGCGTTCGGGCAGGTCGTGGCCGCCATGATCCGCCGTCAGCACAACGGCATAATCGATTCCCGTCGCGTCCATCACTTTGAAGAATGCGCCAAGCTGATCGTCGAGCGCCAGCATCTGGATGCACATTTCGGCGCCGCCGGTTCCGGTGCTGTGGCCAATATAGTCGGTCGCCGACAGACCGATGGTCAGCAGGTCGGTGCCTGCCCCCTGTCCCATGCCGCGCGCGGCGCGCAGGCCGGCGGCGGCGGCGAGCACCGCGCCATCGGCCTCGGGCGAGGCGAGGAAACGCGGCAGGCTGGACGCGGGGCGATCAAAGCGCCCGCGCCCGACCACCGCGCCGCCGTCGCCGCTGATCGCAATATCGCGGCTGGCGCATTGCGGGGGCAGCGCCATGGGCGTGCGCGGCGTATCCATCGCTGCCTTGATCGCCGTGGCCGCATCGGTCGCCGGTTTGGACAAGGTGGTGCCGCGATAGCTGGTCAGGCCCGCCGCCGAGATCCACAGGACCTCGTCAGCCTGATGCCCGCCCAGCAAAATCGCCGCGCGGTCCTTGCCCGCGACGGACACGAC
>JBEGPL010000165.1:0-2953 GCA_041181445.1 Pseudomonadota bacterium | reverse complement strand
ATCATCGACGCGCTGGGCGACGGCATCACCGCCGCCACCGACCGCGCCCCGTGGGAAGACATGCGCGCGGGAATTGCGGACGCGATCAAGGCGGCGGAGGCCTAGCCCATCGCCGCAAAGTCGCGCAGCATCTGTTTGGCGATCACCAGCTGCATGATCTGGGTCGTGCCTTCGTAGATGCGGTAAATGCGCACGTCGCGATAGAAGCGTTCGGCCTCATATTCGGCCAGATAGCCCGCGCCGCCGTGAATTTGCACACAGCGGTCGGCGACGCGGCCGCACATTTCGGACGCGAACATCTTGGTGGCGGCGGCTTGTTTCAGCACGGGCTCGCCCGCATCGGCGCGGCGCGTGGCGTCGGCGATCATACATTCGGCGGCATAGATTTCGGCCTCGCTGTCGGCCAGCATCGCCTGAATCAGCTGAAAATTGGCAATCGGTTCGCTGAACGCCTTGCGTTCATGGGCATAGCGCAGCGCCGTATCGAGGATCCGGCGGGCATAGCCGGTCGCCGCCGCCGCCACCGACAGGCGGCCATTGTCCAGGCTCTGCATCGCGGTTTGAAAGCCCTTGCCCTCGACCCCGCCGACCAGCGCGTCGCCCGCAACGCGGACATTGTCCAAGATGATGTCGGCGATATGCGCGCCTGCCTGGCCCATTTTCTTGTCGGGCGATCCGACGCTGACCCCGGGTGTGTCCATCGGCACCAGAAAAGCCGACACATGCGCGTTTTTGGGCAATGCTTCCTTGCTGGTGCGCGCCATGATCAGCGCGACGCGCGCGTGCGGCGCATTGGTGATGTAACGCTTTGTGCCGTTCAGCACATAGCCATTGCCGTCGCGCACGGCGGTGGTGGCCATCGCCGCGCTGTCCGATCCGCTGCCGGGTTCGGTCAGGCCGAACGATGCGATTTCGCCGGCCGCGAGCCGGGGCAACCAATGCGCCTTTTGCTCCGACGTGCCCGATTTGACGATGGCGGAACAGGTCATGCCGATATTGATCGATATCGCCGAACGATAGGCGGGCATGGCATAGGACAGCAGGCGAATGGTTTCGATATATTGGCTGACGTTCATCCCCGCGCCGCCATATTCTTCGGGGATGGTGAGCGCGAACAGCCCCATATCGCGCATCTCGTCCAGGATGGCGGCGGGGATGGCGTCGGCTTCGATGATCGCGCGTTCGGCGGGGATCAGCCGTTCGCGGACATAACGGCCCAGCTGGTCGGTGAAGGCAGCAAAAACATCGGCGTCCATCATCTCCGGTCCCTCACAAAAAAGCGCGCAGGTCGGCGACGAAGCGGTCGAACTGGTCGTGGTGCAGCCAGTGGCCGGCATTGTCATAAACGGACAGCGATGCGGTCTCGAAATGCGCCATCCGCCCGTCAGCCGCAGGGTTCGACGCCCAGCTGTCCGCGCCATAAAGCAACAGCATCGGGCAGGTGATTTCGCGCCACAGTCGCTCGACTTCCGCAATCGGCATGTCGAACACCGGCCAGATGTTGAGGTGATTGTCGAACTTCCAGCTCCAAGTGCCGTCTTCGTTGCGGTTGACGCCGTGGATGGTCAGGTGGCGGGCCTGATCAGCGGACAAATAGGCATTTTCGGCCTGCATGCGTTCCAGCGCCTCGGTGACGGTGGCGTAACGCTTGGGCATGCGGCCGGCGGCGGCGCGCTTGTCGGCGATCCACTTGCGCCAATGGTCGGCGAGCGGGGTCTTGGCGCGTTCGGCGCGGACCTTGGGTGACGGCCCCAGCCCCTCGATCGCGACCAGCTTGCGGACGTTGGCGGGGAATAATCCCGCATAGCGGATGGCGACATTGCCGCCCATCGAATGCGAAACAATCGTCACCGGCGCGGCGTCCATCTGGTGGATCAGCTGCGCCAGATCATAGACAAAGGCGTCCATGTTGTAATTGCCGTCGGGCGACCATGCGCTGTCGCCGTGGCCGCGCAGGTCGACTGCGATGACGTGCCAGTCGGCGCGCAATTCCTCCGCCACCCAGTCCCAGCTGCGGCAATGGTCGCGCCCGCCGTGGACGAGCAAGAGCGGCGGCGCATCGGCATTGCCCCAGTCGGCATAATGGAGTTTCAATCGCTGTGAGACGAAATAATGCGAAGTGGGGCCGGATGGCGTCATGGTGATCCTGCGATGTGTCGGTGTGTGGGCGTGCTTTTCGCGCAAGCGGCGCGCTTGCGCAATGGCCGTCGCAACATCGCCCCTTGCGCGCGGACGCGGCATGGGGAAGGACGGATGCAACAAGGAGAGGATCGATCATGGCGACTTTCAGGGACAATCTGCTCGGCGGAAAAGTGGCGTTCGTCGCCGGGGGGACCAGCGGCATCAATCTGGGCATCGCCAAGGGTTTTGCCGCGATGGGCGCAAAAGTGGCGGTCGTCGGGCGTGATCCCGACAAGGCGGCGCGGGCCGCTGAGGCAATTGGCGCGGGCGCCATCGGCCTGTCCGCCGACGTGCGCGACTATGCCGCGATTCGCGCCGCGATGGAGGCAGTCGCCGGGCAGCTGGGCCCAATGGACATTGTCGTGTCGGGCGCGGCGGGCAATTTTCTGGCCCCGGCGCTGGGCATGTCGGCCAATGCGTTCCGGACGGTCGTTGATATCGACCTGAATGGCACCTTCAACGTGTTTCGCGGCTGTCATGACCTGCTCAACCTGCCCGGTGCATCGCTGATCGCGATCAGCGCGGGGCAGGCGGTGAACGCCCATGTGTTGCAGGCGCATGCCTGTGCGGCCAAGGCGGGGGTGAACCAGCTTGTCCGCACGCTTGCGCTCGAATGGGGGCCGCATGTCCGCGTCAACGGCATCTCGCCGGGGCCGATAGCGGGGACCGAAGGCATGGCGCGGCTCGCGCCCGGCGCCGAAGGACGGCAATCTCATTTCGACCGGATCGCGATGAAGCGGTGGGGCGAGGTGGAGGAGATTGCCGACGCGGC